>WGLQ01000008.1 GCA_016125495.1 Hyphomicrobiales bacterium
ATCGGCGTCTCGAGGCTGATCGGCTCCTTGGCGATCTTGAGGACCTTGCGCACCTTCTCCAGCGGCATGGCGAGCTTTTCGGCGAGTTCTTCCGGCGTCGGCTCGCGACCGATCTCGTGCAGCATCTGGCGTGACGTGCGCACGATCTTGTTGATCGTCTCGATCATGTGCACGGGGATGCGGATGGTGCGCGCCTGGTCGGCGATCGAGCGGGTGATCGCCTGCCGGATCCACCAGGTCGCATAGGTGGAGAACTTGTAGCCGCGCCGGTACTCGAACTTGTCGACCGCCTTCATCAGGCCGATGTTGCCCTCCTGGATGAGGTCGAGGAACTGCAGGCCGCGGTTGGTGTATTTCTTGGCGATGGAGATGACGAGGCGCAGGTTCGCTTCCACCATTTCCTTCTTGGCGATCCGCGCCTCGCGCTCGCCCTTCTGGACATGTTTGACGATGCGGCGGAATTCGCCGATCTCGAGGCCGGTTTCGGCGGCGAGCTGGTGAATCTCACCGCGCAGGTGCTCGACCTGCCGGCGCTCGCCCTTGGCGAACTGTCCCCACCGCTTGTCGATGCCACCGACACGCTCGAGCCAGCCGGTGTCGAGTTCGTTGCCGTAGTATTCGCCGGTGAACTGCTTGCGCGAGACGCCGTAGCTGTCGGCGAGGCGAGCGAGGCGGCCTTCGAGGCTCATCAGCCGCTTGTTGATGTCGTAGATCTGCTCGACCAGCGCCTCGATGCGGTTGTTGTTGAGCGAAAGGCTCTTGACGTCCGCGATGATCTCCTCGCGCAGCTTGCGGTAGCGCTTTTCCTGAGAGGCAGAGAGATCCTCGTCCTGGAGCTTGCGCTCGACAAGTTGGTCCTGAAGGCGACGCAGCTTCTTGTAGCTCGCCGCGATCCGGTCGAAGGTCTCGACGACCCGGGGCTTGAGTTCGGCTTCCATGGCCGAGAGCGAGATGCCCGCGTCCATGTCGTCCTCATCGTCCTCGAGATCGCCATCGGTATCGCCGTCACCGGATTCGCCCGAGCGCGGGGATGCCTCCGACGCGGGGACCTGGCCGTTCGGCTCGGCGGTAATAGCGGCGCTCGCCGACGCGGCGCCCCCCTCACCGTCGACCGCCGCATCCTTGGCATCCGGTCCGTCGTAGGTCGCCTCGAGGTCGATGATGTCGCGCAGGAGGATTTTTGCTTCGGCCAGTTCGTCGCGCCAGATGATGATGGCCTGGAAGGTCAGCGGGCTTTCGCAGAGGCCGGCGATCATGGCCTCGCGGCCAGCCTCTATGCGCTTGGCAATGGCGATCTCGCCCTCACGCGAGAGCAACTCGACCGAACCCATTTCGCGCAGATACATGCGGACCGGATCGTCGGTGCGCTCGGACGGTTCGGAACGGGCGCCGTTCTTCACCACCGCCTTCTTGGCGCGGGGGGCAATGGCGGTCTCTTCGTCGTCCTCGATCTCGTCCTCGTCATCGGCGACTGGCTCGGCCGCCCCCTCCTCGTCGGCGTCCTCGGCGTCGATCACGTTGATGCCCATGTCCGAGAACATCGCCATGATGTCCTCGATGCGCTCGGAGGTCACCTCCTCCTCGGGAAGCACTTCGTTGAGTTCGTCGTACGTAACGAAGCCACGCTGCTTGGCCGACTTGATCAGGCGCTTGACCGACTGATCGGTCAGATCGAGGACGGGACCGTCCTTGGCATCCTTCGTCTTCTTGGCCTGCTCGTCGGTTTTCGCAGTCGTCGCCATATTGCACTCCGAAGGCAAACCGTCCTCGCGGACGGCTGCGGCCTGTGCCACGGGACTCTGCCCATCGCCGTCGGCCGCTCCCTACCCACCCGTCGATTCCACGCCATGCCGGCGCGACGCGGGCCGATCAATTCACATTCCGAACTTGGCTTGCTCGTCCTTCAGGGCCATGAGGTGCTCCAAGGCCCCCTCGGTGCCGGTCGCGTTGAATTCCCTCTCGGCCATCGCGATCGCCGCCCCCAGTTCGTCCAGTCGCTTGGCCGCGATGAGGTCCGCCCATCCTGCAAGAACCACGTCGTCGGGGGTCTCAGGGCGGGCAAAGCCATGCGTCTCGTGCAGTGTCGAACGGTCCACGAGGGCCAGTGCCGGCCCTTGCCCCAAACCGTCTAGATGATTGCGAAGGTCAATCGTGTCAAGAACCTCGGCCTCGGCATGGAGCGCGAGTAGAGCGTCACGAAGGCCCGCGAGCAACGCATTGGCGATCGCGAGGCCGGCGATCGTCTCATCGTCGCGATCGATCAGCCAGGGATGGTTGAGCAGCGTCAGCAGCAGCACCGCGTCGCGCGCGGTGGCGGCAGCCTCGGGGCTGGCAACGAGGAGCGAGCGGGTCAGGGCCTCGGAGTAGCCGGGCAGACCGGCCTGCCTCGGACCATGCGGGCCGGCCGCGCGATCGGCCCCGCCGGCCGCCATGCCCCGCCTCGCCGGCGCGCGCTCACGATTGGCGAACGTGCGCTCGCCGCGCCCTGCGTGCGTCGATGCGAATGCCGCCCAGAGGCGATCCGAGAGGTCGCGCTCGTAGTTCCGCCGCACCTCCGGGTGGGCGATGCGCTGGGCCTTGCCGAGCAGCAGTGCCTTGAGACCGGCGCGCCGTTCGGGTGTCGACCAGTCACCACTCTCGAAGGTCGACTGCCAGAGCACGTCGGCGAGCGGGCGGGCGGCGCGAAGTGTCGCGGCGACCGCTTCGGCTCCCTGCTGGGCGAGCAGGTCGTCGGGGTCGAGACCATCCGGCATGAACGCAAAGCGCAGGCTGCGCGACGGTTGTAGCCGCTCCAGCGCGAGTTCGAGCGCGCGGAGCGCGGCCCGCCGGCCGGCCCCGTCGCCGTCGAAGCAGAGGATGGGTTCCTGCGCCATCCGCCAGAGCTGCGCCAGTTGGTCCTCGGTCAACGCCGTGCCGAGCGGGGCGACGGCATGGCGTATGCCGGCCCGCCAGAAGGCGATGACGTCCATGTAACCTTCCGCGACCACGACCTCGCCGGTGTCGTGGCTGGCCGGGCGGGCGCGGTGGGCGTTGAAAAGGACGCTGCCCTTGTGAAAGAGGGGCGTCTCCGGCGAGTTCAGATATTTCGCCGGCTGACCCGGCTCGAGCGCGCGCCCGCCGAAGGCGATGGTGCGACCACGCAGATCGGCGATCGGGAACATCACGCGATTGCGGAAGCGGTCGTACGGCTCACGGATGTCCGGTCCGGCGACGGTCATACCGGCCCGCGCCATCTCGGCATCGGTGAAGCCCTTGGCCGCAAGGTGCGCGCGCAGCGCTTGGCGATCGCCGGGGGCAAAGCCGATGGAGAAGACATCGCGGACCTCGCGGTCGAGCCCGCGGCGATCGAGATAGGCGGCGGCCTCGCGCCCGACGGAACGCGCGAGCTGGCCGCGATAGAAGTCCTCGCTCGCCGCCATCAATTCGAGCAGGCGGTCGCGCTCCTCCTCCTGGCGGACCATGGTCGGTGACGCCTTGGGCAGGGCAACACCCGCCTCCTCGGCCAGCCGTTCGACGGCCTCCGAAAAGCTCACCCCCTCGGTCGTCATCAGGAACTTGAAGATGTCGCCATGCTCGCCCGTCGAGAAGCAGTGATAGAAGCTCTTCTGGTCGTTCACGGTGAAGGAGGGTGTCTTTTCCTCCTTGAACGGGCTCAAGCCGACATACTCGCGGCCCCGGCGCTGCAGGCGGACCCGGCGCGACACGACCTGGCTCACCGGAAGGCGGGCACGAATTTCGTCGAGCAGTTGCGGCGGAAAGCGCATGGGCGACGGCCTTCGGGGCGAGCGGTGGCGACCGGAACGGCGGGCCGATGGCGATTGATGGCCCAATTGGTAGACTGATTCGGTCCCGGGCCGGCGTATTGCCGGGCGCCCACCGAGCAATTGGGGAAAGGCTGTTCATCGCCGGTGGAAGCCCCGCGATGGCGTACCCGATCGAACCGATCGCGCCAGCGGCGGCGAGACGCGAGCGCGCTCCACCTTTCCGTGTCAGCCGAGGCGTCGCTTGACCAGCGCGCTCGCCTTGGCGAAATCCATTTGACCCGCGTACTTTTCCTTGAGCCGGCCCATGGTGCGGCCGATGTCCTTCAGCCCCGAACAGCCGAGTTCGGCGAGGGTGGCATCGACAGCAGCCTCGGTTTCGGCCTCGGTGAGCTGGCGCGGCAGAAAACCCTCGATGATCGTGATCTCCTCGCGCTCCTGCTCGGCAAGGTCGAGCCGGCCGGCGCCCTCATAGGTTTCGGCCGATTCGCGGCGCTGCTTGATCATCTTTGCCAGGATGTCGAGGATCTCGGCGTCGCTCACGCTCTCGCCGCCAGCGGTGCGCGCGGCAATGTCGCGATCCTTTATCGCCGCCGTGATCAGCCGGAGGGTCGACGTGCGCCGACGCTCCTGGCCCTTCATGGCTGCCTTCAGTGCCTCGTTGATCTCGGTGCGCACTGCAATCGCTCCATTCCAACGGCTCGGCGGCCCGGCCCATCTAGGTCCGAATCACGCCTGCCCACAACCCCGCGCCGCCATTTTCGCCCCGCAATTCCTCGCGCGTTGACCTGACGGCACCATCCTCCTACGTTCCGCCCGAGTGAACGGACCCTGTCGTTGCAGGGCCCGATCGGGCCAGCCGGCGGGCGGACGACCCGCCACACCCGCAAGCGACAACCTGCCAACCGACACCAGGACACGAGCGCATGAACAGCACCGACGCAAAGTCGCGGCACGTCCCTGCATGGCCTGCCGAACACGAGGAACGCCCGACCGGCGTGCTCGTTCTCGCCGACGGTCTGGTGATCCGCGGCCGGGCAATTGGCGCGGTCGGGAGCGCGGCCGGGGAGGTTTGCTTCAATACCGCCATGACGGGCTACCAGGAGATCCTCACCGACCCGTCGTACGCCGGACAGATCATCACCTTCACATTTCCCCACATCGGCAACGTCGGCACGAACTCCGAGGACAGCGAAACCTTCAATCTCGCGGCCCGATCCGGTGTGCGCGGTTGCATCATGCGGGCCGACGTCACGGGACCGAGCAACTACCGGGCCGTCCAGCATCTCGACGAATGGCTGAAGGCGCGCGGCATCATCGGGCTTTGCGGCATCGACACCCGCGCGCTCACCGCGCGCATCCGCGAGCGTGGCATGCCGAATGGCGTCATCGCCCACGATCCGCTCGGCCGGTTCGACCTCGATCGCCTCGCCCATGAGGCAAGGAACTGGTCGGGTATCGACGGCGCCGATCTCGCGAGTGAGGTCACGACGGCGCAGTCTGCTACCTGGGACGAGGGCACCTGGGCGTGGGGCCAAGGCTATCGCCGGCCGGACGATCTCGGGTTCCATGTAGTGGCAGTGGACTACGGTTTGAAGAGGAACATCCTTCGGTGCCTCGTGGCGGCCGGCTGCCGGGTGACCGTCGTGCCAGCCGAAACCAGCGCCGAGGCGATCCTGGCGCGCGGGCCGGACGGGATATTCCTGTCCAACGGCCCCGGCGATCCGGCCGCAACGGGGAGTTACGCGGTGCCGATCATCGAGAAGCTGGTGGCGAGCGGCAAGCCGCTGTTCGGCATCTGCCTCGGCCACCAGATGCTGGCCCTCGCGCTCGGCGCACGCACCAGCAAGATGCACCAAGGGCACCACGGGGCGAACCATCCGGTCAAGGACCACACGACCGGCAAGGTCGAGATCACCTCGATGAACCACGGCTTCACGGTCGATCGCGAGAGCCTGCCCGAGACCGTCGAGGAAACGCACGTCTCGCTGTTCGACGGCTCGAACTGCGGCATCCGCCTCAAGGGCCGTCCGGTGTTCTCGGTGCAATACCACCCCGAGGCGTCGCCCGGCCCGCAGGACAGCCACTACCTTTTTGCGCGGTTCGTCGAGATGATGCGCACGGGCAAAACGGGCCGGCGCGAGATCGGCCGGCCATGAGTGGAGGGCTCGCAGCGGCCCTCGCCTTCCTCGCGGCGAGCACGTTCACCCTGGTCGGCGGCTGGTCCGTCGCCACCGCCGGAGAACTGCGCGGCGGCACGAACGCGGCAACCGTCGGGTTGCCCGCACCGATCCTCTCGGAATGGCAATCCGATGAGTTGCAGGACCATCCGCTCGTCGGCCGAGTGTGGAGCCGGGAAGCGGACGGCCTCGTTGCGCCGCGGACCATG
The DNA here is from genome assembly GCA_016125495.1 of Hyphomicrobiales bacterium. NCBI lineage: Bacteria > Pseudomonadati > Pseudomonadota > Alphaproteobacteria > Hyphomicrobiales > Hyphomicrobiales bacterium. The sequence continues at coordinate 6,151 of WGLQ01000008.1, forward strand.
ATCGAGGCCCTGCTCGGCACGGATTTCGCCCTGCTCGGCGAGGTGCACGACAACGGGGACGCACATCGAATCCAGGCACTCGCCGTCGAGGCCCTCGCTCAGCGTCGGCGGCGACCACCGGCGGTCGTGATGGAGATGGTGCGGAACGACCAGACAGCGAACCTGCCGGACGGGACGAGCGGAACACTCGCGCCGCAGGCCGCAACGATCGCGGCCGATGCCTTTTTCGAGGGCGTCTCCTGGGAGGCGAGCGGCTGGCCGGACAGGACGCTCTATCGCCCGCTCATCGAGGCGATCATGGGGTCCGGGCTCGCGATCCGACCCGGCAGCGACACCCGCGAGCGGGTGCGCCAGCTCGCCCGGCAAGGCCCGGCGGCGTTGGACGAGGCGACGCGGCGTGCACTCGGCCTCGATGCCGATCTCGAGGCACCGCTCGGCGAGGCACTGGTCGATGAACTGGTCGTCGGCCACTGCAATCTGATGCCGGCGGATGCCATGGCGCCGATGGTGAGTGTGCAGCGCTACCGGGACGGTTGGATGGCGGCGGCGCTGGTGGCAGCGGACGCCGGTGGTGGCGCCGTCCTCATCGCTGGAAATGGACACGTGCGCGACGACCGGGGTGTTGCCTGGTATCTTCGCCGGCTGGCACCGACGCGCCACATCGTCAGCGTCGTGGTGATCGAGGTGAGCGCGGACGCCATGGATCCCGCGGGCTACGTGCCGCGCGATCCGCAGGGCCGGGCGGCAGCCGATTTCGCCGTCTTCGTGCCACGTGCCGAGCGAGCCGACCCTTGCGAGGACTTGCGCAAGAGGTTCGGCAAGTCCGCGGGCTGACCCGACTGCGTCTTGCGGGCGTCGGCGGTCACGGGCGGGCGCCGTTCCGCAAGGACTTCACCGCGATCAGTGCGCTCGGCATGGACGGCGCGCGCCGGCCGGCGACGAGACGGAACAAGCGATCGAGGGTGCAGGACCAGGCGGCGTGACGAGCGAGGTCGGCGCGGTAGTCACCGGCAGCGGCGCGATAGAGGACCATCATCGAGTTCATCGTTCATTGCTTTCTTCTTGTTTGGCGGGTGCACACCCCGCTGCAGTGGACAACCGACAAGAAAATCACTTGTTCCACTATCAACGCACATGAACATGACGAGCGCATGCCAGCCCTTGGAGGCCACGCAGATGTGATGCCGGCGCACTCGGGCCCGGCCGCGCCTCGCGCAGGAACGCGACGGTCGAGAAGCGGCCTTCGCACTTGCACAAGCCGGTGTAAGAGCGCAATCACCGCTGGCCAACGCGCCGATCGTGCAGTAGACGGACGCCTCGATGCCAAAACGCACCGACATCCATTCCATCCTCATCATCGGGGCTGGGCCGATCGTGATCGGCCAAGCCTGCGAATTCGACTATTCGGGCACACAGGCCTGCAAGGCGCTGAAGGCCGAGGGCTACCGGATCGTCCTGGTCAATTCGAACCCGGCGACGATCATGACCGACCCCGATGTCGCCGACGCGACCTATATCGAGCCGATCACACCCGAAATCGTCGAGCGGATCATCGAGCGCGAGCGGGCGGCGCATCCCAGCGAGCGCATGGCACTGCTGCCGACCATGGGGGGCCAGACGGCGCTCAATACGGCGCTCGCCCTCGAGCGCAAGGGGGTCCTCGCGCGTCATGGCGTCGAGATGATCGGGGCGCGGGCCGAGGCGATCAACAAGGCCGAGGACCGTGAGCAGTTCAAGCAGGCCATGGCCCGCATCGGGGTGGAGACGCCGCGTGGCGAGACATTGCAGGGGATGCTGCGCGAGGCGGTCGACGAGCGGGGCAACCCGATCCTCAGCGATGGCAAGGCCATCCTGGAGCTGACGCCCGAGGCGCGCTCGAAGGCTCTGGCGATCGCGCAAAGGCTGGGTTTTCCGGTCGTCATCCGCCCGTCCTTCACGCTCGGCGGTCAGGGCGGCGGTATCGCCTACAATCGCGAGGAGTTCCTCGCGATCGTCGAGCGCGGTGTCGATGCCTCGCCGACCAACGAGGTTCTGGTCGAAGAGAGCGTGCTCGGCTGGAAGGAATACGAGATGGAGGTCGTCCGCGACAGGGACGACAACTGCATCATCGTGTGCTCCATCGAGAACGTCGATCCGATGGGCGTGCATACGGGCGACTCGATCACCGTCGCGCCGGCCCTGACGCTGACCGACAAGGAATACCAGATCATGCGCAACGCCTCGATCGCGGTGCTGCGCGAGATCGGGGTGGAGACCGGCGGTTCGAACGTGCAGTTCGCGGTCAATCCAACGGATGGGCGGCTCGTCGTCATCGAGATGAACCCGCGCGTTTCGCGCTCTTCGGCACTCGCCTCCAAGGCGACCGGCTTTCCCATCGCCAAGGTCGCCGCGCGGCTCGCCGTCGGTTACACCCTCGATGAACTCGACAACGACATCACGGGCGGGGCATCGCCCGCCTCGTTCGAGCCGACGATCGATTATGTCGTCACGAAAATCCCGCGCTTTGCCTTCGAGAAGTTCCGCGGCGCCGATACCACGCTCACCACCTCGATGAAGTCGGTCGGCGAGGCGATGGCGATCGGGCGCACGTTCGCGGAATCGCTCCAGAAGGCGCTGCGCTCACTCGAGACGGGGCTTGCGGGGCTCGATGATATCGAGTTCGAGGGCCTCGGGCAGGGCGACGACAAGAACATCATCCGCGCCGAACTCGGCAGACCGGCACCCGACCGCCTGCTGAAGGTCGCCCAGGCGATGCGGCACGGTATGGACGATGCGCAGATCCACGACTGCTGCGGGATCGATCCGTGGTTCCTCGCGCGCATCCGCGAGATCGTGGAGACCGAGGAGCGCGTGCGCGTGCACGGCCTGCCGGACACCCGGCGCCAGATGCTCGCACTCAAGTCCATGGGCATTTCCGATCCGCGCCTCGCGCGCCTCTCGGGCAAGAGCGCGGCCGAGGTCGAGGCGCTGCGCCGCGGGCTCGGAGTCGTGCCGGTCTACAAGCGCATCGACACGTGCGCGGCCGAGTTCGCCTCCCCGACGGCCTACATGTACGCCACTTACGAGGACGGTCTCGACGGCGCGCCCGCGTGCGAAGCCGCCCCGAGCGCCCGGGAAAAGATCGTGATCCTCGGGGGCGGCCCGAACCGCATCGGCCAGGGTATCGAGTTCGACTACTGCTGCTGCCATGCCGCGTTCTCGCTGTCGGCGGCGGGCTACGAAACCATCATGGTCAACTGCAATCCCGAGACCGTCTCGACAGACTACGATACCTCGGACCGCCTCTACTTCGAGCCGCTGACGGCCGAGGACGTCATCGAGATCATCCGCAAGGAGCAGACGAACGGCACCGTCAAGGGGGTGATCGTGCAGTTCGGCGGCCAGACGCCGCTGAAACTCGCCCGCCCGCTCGAGGCCGCCGGCATCACCATTCTCGGCACGAGCCCGGATGCCATCGACCTTGCCGAGGATCGCGACCGTTTCGCCGCGCTTGTCGAGAAGCTGCAGTTGCGACAGCCCGCCAACGGCATGGCGAGTTCCATCGAGCAGGCGGCAGCGATCGCGGCCCGGATCGGCTATCCGGTCGTGATCCGTCCTTCCTACGTGCTCGGCGGGCGGGGGATGGAGATCGTCCACGACGACGAGGAACTGGCGCATTACATGGCGCGGGCGGTGGCCGTCTCGGAAGGTTCGCCAGTGCTGATCGACCGCTACCTGCGCGATGCGATCGAAGTCGACGTGGACGCGCTCGCCGACGGTCGGGAGGTGTTCGTCGCCGGCGTCATGGAGCACATCGAGGAAGCCGGCATCCATTCGGGGGACTCGGCGTGCTCGCTGCCGCCGCATTCGCTCGCGCCCGGGATGGTCGAGGAGCTCAAGGCCCAGACCGTCGCGCTCGCCCGGGCGCTCGGGGTCACCGGCCTCATGAACGTGCAGTTCGCGATCAAGGATGGCGAGATCTATCTGCTGGAGGTCAATCCAAGGGCGAGCCGGACCGTGCCGTTCGTGGCCAAGGTGATCGGTCAACCGGTCGCGGGGATCGCGTCGCGGGTGATGGCCGGTACGCCACTCGCGACTTTCGGGCTCGTCGACAGGAACCTGCGGCACGTTGCCGTCAAGGAAGCCGTCTTCCCATTCGCCCGCTTTCCCGGGGTCGATCCGATTCTCGGGCCGGAGATGCGCTCGACCGGTGAAGTCATGGGGATCGACCGTGACTATGCGATCGCCTTCGCCAAGAGCCAGCTCGGGAGCGGCACCACACTGCCCGCTTCGGGAACCGTCTTCGTCTCCGTCAAGGACAGCGACAAGGACGGGATCGTCGCGCCGGTCCGTGACCTCATCGAAATGGGCTTCGAGGTGGTCGCGACACGCGGAACGCGTCGGCACCTCGAGGCCCATGGGCTCGCCTGCCAGCACGTGAACAAGGTGCTCGAGGGGCGTCCCCATATCGTCGATGCCATGAAGAACCGTCAGATCGAAATGGTCTTCAATACCACCGAGGGTAGCAAGGCGATCAACGACTCCAAGGACATCAGACGTACCGCCTTGCTCTATCACATCCCATATTATACAACGCTGGCCGGCGTTCTGGCCGTGACGCGGGCCATTCGAGCCCTGCGAAGCGGACAGCTCTCGGTTGCACCATTACAAAGCTACGTCCATTCCGACGCCGTCTAGACCCCAAGCTTTGATGTGCGCTCCGCTCCGAGGCGATTGACGTTCGTCACGGGTTCCTGTGCAATCATTCCTCGCTTCCGCCGGCCGTCCGGGCCGGACCCCAAGGAGTTGGCTATGGCGATCGACAAAGTCCCGATGACCGTGGAGGGTCACGCCGCACTCGAGGCCGAGCTGCACCGTCTCAAGGCCGTCGAGCGTCCGCGCATCATCCAGGCCATCGCGGAGGCGCGAGCGCACGGTGACCTCTCGGAGAATGCCGAGTACCACGCCGCCAAGGAGGCCCAGGGGCTGAACGAGTCGCGGGTGGCGGAGCTCGAGGACAAGCTCTCGCGCGCCGAGGTGATCGACGTCGCCCAGCTCAGCGGAACGAGCGTGAAGTTCGGCGCAACCGTGAGGCTCGTCGACGAGGACACCGAGGAAGAGGTGACCTACAAGATCGTCGGCGAGTTCGAGGCGGACGTGAAGCTCGGCAAGGTCTCGATCTCGTCACCCATCGCCAGGGCCCTCATCGGCAAGGATATCGGGGACACCGCCGAAGTGATCACGCCCAAGGGATCGAAGTCCTACGAGATCCTGGCAGTCAGCTTCAAATAGGCAGGACGAGGACCGGCTGGCGGATGCGCGCGATGCAGCGTCGCCTTGCAACGCCATGCCGTCCGCGTTGCAGCGTCAGGCCGAGGAAGCCCCTGACGATCCGCTCGAACCACCACCCGAGCCCTCGCCCGTGCCCCTCATGCGCTTGATGCTCGCGCGAATGCCGGAGGCCTGCTGGCGCAACGCCCCGAGATTGGGACGGTTCTCGAGGATCGCGCGCCACTTGCTGCGCGATGCGTCATCGGTCTTGCCTTCCGCCGCACCAAGGACAACGGGCGCGTCGGCGCCGGCCTCGGCCGCGCGCTCACTGAAGGCCAAGCGCTCGCCGAGCGAGGCCGTCTCACGCCGCTCGGAACCCGTCGAAGGAGTCGGGCCGGCGATGCCAGCCGACAGCGGCCGGGTGGTCGAGGCCGGGGTCGTCGCGGTCGCGGCGGCCGAAGGGGTTGCTGGCGGTGTCGTGCCCGTCGGGGTCGAGCGCTGGGCCGAGGCGGTTGCCCCGGTAGTGGAGGAAGTGGCGGACGTGGGGGCTGCTGTCGCGGGCGTCGGCGCCGTCAACGCTTCCTCCGCCAGCAGTCGCTCGACCTCGGTGAAGCGCGGCCGTTCCGTCATCCGCCGACCTTCGGCACGCAGGCGCTGCGTCGAGCCACCGAACAGCAGGCGAAACAGATGAAAGACGACGAGCGCCGGGATCGTCAGCAGGAACAGTCCGATCGCGAGGGCCGGGTCGGGCGGCATGGCAAAGACCCGCTCGAGGCGATAGCCGATGGCATCGCCCGCCAGCCCGATATCGAAGATCAGGTCCTCGTTGACCCGAAAGCTCGTCAGGTTCGCGGCATAGACCGTCAGCGCGAACGCCGCCAGGCCGAGAAGAAATGGCACTGTGAATCGCATGTCTTGGCCGCTACCCGTCGGTTAAGGTCATACAATTCAGCATGTTCCGCCCCTCGGGCGCAAGCGCCAGTCGGTTTCGAGGGTTACCACGACGCATCATGCACGCGAGTTGAACGGAAACGACGGCATCGATCGACGCTGGATGCCGATAGCGTGCATCCGCCACGGGCGTGCGCGCCCCTGAGTTCCTGCCGATCATGTCCTGCCGGTCATGGCGCGTGCGCGGCAGGCTTGGCAGCCGCGCGCCAGTTCCGCGTCGACACCCTCTCGGGCGCGGTCATTCAGCTCCGGGACCGCGTGGCAATCGGCGCGTCGAGCCGGATAGGGGCGATGACGGCTTCAGCGGGCCGGACGCCAAACCAGCCAGCCGGACAACCAGCTCGACCAGTCATCCGATGACCGAGGGTCAGTGACCATTTGCTCGGCCTGGGCAAAGCGCATGTCGATGTGCGGCGCCGGCACGGTGGACTGCCCTACCGCCTCGGCTTCGAACGTGGACGGGGCGACCTCATCCATCGGGGCCATAGCAAAGCCGGCTGCACGAGCGGCGTTGGCCAACACATCTTTCCCCATCAAACTTCCTCACCGCGCAGAATTCCAGTTGACAGTCGCCGTTTCGCTGCATCGTCGCACAGTGTGACGGTGATCTCGTGTCCGTGTCAATGCGCAATATCGCGAAAGGTTTCGTGAAGCGAGCGGGCTTCCCGCCGCCCTCGCCATCATGCGCCGGTCATCGCTTATGCGGCGTGAACAGCGCGCGCAGGCGGCACCCCTCCGCACCCCTCGCACGGGTCGGGCGAGGCCGAGGTGACAGTGCTGGAATGGTCGACATTGCCCGGAACAGGCGAGGCGGGCGGTTCCCCTTACCGCGGCAACCGACCCAGATCCTCGAGCGCGCCAAGGCTCGGGTCGAGAACCCAAACGTCGCTGCACTGCGAGGCGATTGCCAGTCGCATGCCGTCGCGGTCGAAGGCCAGAGTGCGAACCCAAGGTGCAAAGGCATCACATCGCAGCATGGCGACCTGCCCGCCGGAACCTGCGTTCCACGCGAAGGCGCCGAGTGAGCCCGTGATGATGACACTCCCATCCGGGGCGAAGGCAGCCGTCTTGACATTCTCGTTGTGCTGAAGCGTCAGAAGCAGTTCGCCTGACCGGGCGTCCCAAACCCTGGCAGTTTGGTCGTTCGAAGCGGTCACGATGCGGCTGCCGTCAGCGTTGAAATGCCCGTCATTCAACGAGTTCTGGTGGCCGGACAGCACAAACTGCTCCAGCAACGTGCGCGCGTCCCAGGATCGGGCCGTGTGGTCTCCAGAAACTGTGAGAATCCGTGTGCCGTCCGGACTCCAACGAGCCATCTCGACACTCTCGGAATGGCCGGTCAAGTCGCCGATAAATTCTCCCTCGCCTGTCCAGACCTTGGCCGTCTTGTCCCTCGAGGCCGTGAGGATGCGACTGCCGTCCGGACTGAACTCAGCGTGAAAAACCCAGGAACTGTGCCGGTCGAGGATGGCGAGAAGCTTACCCGTCGCAACGTCCCAAAGACCGGCGTCGCTGTCCATGGAACTCGTCACCAGGCGGCTGCTGTCCGGGCTGAATGCAATATGGAGCACGTCATCGCCATGACCTGTGAGGACGAACCGCCGCGCGCAGGTCGCAGCGTCGTAGATGGCCGCGGTGTCATCCTCGGAGGCGGTTGCTATCCAACGTCCATCAGGGCTGAAGGTCGCAAACTTCAAGTCATCTTTATGTCGGTCGGAAACGGAGCAATCGGAGATGACGTCGCCGCTTCGCGTGTCGCGAAGACCGAACACACCCGATCCGTCTTCGATGGTGACGATCCTTTCACCGTCCGGACTAAACCAGGCACCCCCGAAGTGCGAGCCCGTAGAAGCCTCCATTCTGATCGGCGATTTGGCAGTTGCTCCGAGGTTCATCGCCGAATAGGCGGCAATGCTCGCGATAGCCATCGCGCCAACGACGAGCGCAGACAGCTTCGCCATCGAGATGCGGCGCGGCGAATGTTCGGTCTCGTCGATGGGCGTGCGTGCCCCCTTGGAGATCGTCTCCCTGGCCTGCCCGACCGTGTCGGCCGGTACCGAGGCTGGAGGGCTTGGTGACAGGTTGAACGCATGCGAGACGAGTTGCCAATCACTCCAGCCGGCGATCCAGACGTGGTCGTCCGCGAGCAAGAGCCCCCGATCGATCAACTCCGACATCTGCTTGTCATCGAAGGGGCCAGACTGTTTCCCCGCCTGTGAGACGTACCATTGGCGCAGACTGGACCGAGAATGCTCTGACATCTAATGACTGCCAAATCAGGAGCTCAAGCCGACAGGCAATGCCCCACCGAATACGACCTCTAGCAGCGAGGCGAACCTGCTGCAAAGCGTCGTTCAGAGCATCAACCCAGCAATGGTCCAGGGGGTACACGCATCTTGCCAGCCTGTCACGAGACGTTCACCATGCATCCGAGGGCGGCGCGTGCTGAAGTGAGGCCGGACCCAGATCGAGAGCGTCGCCCGAGGGTCCGCAACCCTTGGAGATCAATGCAATGGGAGACTCCGACGGCCCGGGCGGTAGAGGTCCGCGCTCGATCGCCCTCGTTGGGCCGTTCCAAAGCGGCAAGACCACACTTCTCGAAGCCATCCTCGCGCGAACGGATGCCCGCGCCCGTCAGGGCACGGTGGCCGAGGGCACCTGCCTCGGTGATGGGACACCGGAAGCGCGGGCGCACTCCATGAGTGTCGAAATCAACTGCGCCGAGACGCAGTTCCTCGGCGAAACCATGAGCTTCATCGACTGCCCGGGTTCGATCGAATTCCAGTCGGAGACCAGCGCCGCGCTGAGCGTCGTCGATGCGGCGGTCGTGGTGTGCGAGCCGGACGAAAAGAAGGTCCCGGCGCTTCAGGTCATTCTGCGCGAACTCGAGGAACGCGGCATTCCGCACTTCCTCTTCCTCAACAAGATCGACCGCGCGAGCGCGCGGGTGCGGGAAATCCTCTCCCTGCTGCAGCCGGCGAGCGCTCGCCCGCTGGTGCTCCGCCAGATCCCGATCTGGGAGAACGGGATCGCGACGGGCTACGTCGACCTCGCGCTCGAGCGCGCGCATCTCTATCGCGAGCATGCCCCGAGCGTGGTCATCGACATGCCGGCGGACATGGTCGAACGCGAGTCCGAGGCACGCTTCAACATGCTCGAGAAGCTCGCGGACTATGATGACGAGCTGATGGAGCAGCTACTCTCGGACATGCAGCCACCGCGCGACAAGGTCTTCGAGGATCTCGCCCGCGAGTTGCAGGAGGGTCTCATCTGTCCGGTCCTGTTCGGCTCGGCCGAGCATGGCAACGGCATCGTGCGGCTGCTAAAGGCCCTGCGTCATGAGGCTCCGACCGTTGAAAAGACCGCCGAGCGGCTGGGACTGGGCGGAGGGAAGTCCGCGGTGCACGTCTTCAAGACGTTGCATACACCGCATGGCGGGCGCCTGTCGGTGGCGCGCGTGCTCGCGGGTGAACTGGCGGAAACCGCGACGCTCACCTCCGGTGACCAGTCGAACCGAATCGCGGGTCTCGCAACGCTCATGGGCCAGGATGTGCGCAAACGTGGCGCCGCCGTCGCGGGCGATGTCGTCGCCATCGTGCGCCTCGATGGCGCCAAGACCGGCGATACGCTCTCGGCCGATGGCACCAAGCCGCCCATGGTCGCGACGATGCCGGTGCCGCAACCGGTTTTCGCCCGGGCGCTCTCGGTGGCGGACCGCAAGGACGAGGTCAAACTGACCGCCGCTTTACAGAAGATCATCGAGGAGGATCCGGCGCTTCGGCTGGACCACGATCAGGACCTGCACGAACTGGTGTTGCATGGACAGGGCGACATGCACCTGCGGGTGGCCCTCGAAAAGCTCCAGCGCAAGTTCGGCGTGACGGCGACCGCGAGCAAGCCGCGCATCGCCTACCGCGAGACGATCCGCAAGAGCACCGAAGTGCGCGGTCGCCACAAGAAGCAGTCGGGCGGGCACGGCCAGTTCGGCGACGTGGTCCTCAGAATCGCGCCGCTGCCCCGCGGCGGCGGCTTCGAGTTCAGCGACACGATCACCGGCGGCGTGGTGCCCAAGCAGTACATCAGCTCGGTCGAGGCGGGGGCACGCGAGTCGCTGGCGCGCGGGCCGCTCGGCTTTCAGGTCGTCGACGTGTCGGTGGTCCTGACCGATGGCTCCTATCATACGGTCGATTCCTCCGATATGGCCTTCAAGACAGCCGCACGCATCGGCATGTCGGAAGGCCTGCCGCAGTGCTCCCCGGTGCTGCTGGAGCCGTTGATGGCTGTCACGGTGGTGTGCCCGAGCGAGGCGACGGCGCGCATCAACGCCATCATCTCCGGACGCCGGGGCCAGATCCTCGGGTTCGACACGCGCGCTGGCTGGCTCGGCTGGGACCAGGTCGAAGCGCACATGCCGGCGGCCGAGATCGGCGACCTCATCGTCGAAATCCGCTCGGCGACTTCGGGGGTCGGGACCTTCACCAACCGGTTCGACCATCTTTCGGAACTGACCGGCCGGCTCGCCGATCAGGTGATCGAGGCACAAACGGCGGCGGCGGCTTGAGCAAAGGTGGTGTGGCACACCGGGTTGATGCTGCTCCGTGCCCATCCGAACAAGAAAAAAGCCCCGTCGCATTGCGACGGGGCTAGTCAGGTGTCCCGATCGGCGGGACCGTGATCGCCGTGGCGACCACTGAAGGCATCTAGGGAGGGAAGACCTTCGCCCGGGAAAATGGTGCATCCGAACGGGTTGCGCCAGTCGCATGGTTTCATGGGAGCTATGCACGAATCGGCGCACTTCATGAACGGCTCGGCTCAGCGAGCATAGCCGCCGGGTCCGTGTCTCTCAGTCCGGCGCCATTCAGGCGTGCGCGCCAAACATGGCGCGGGGGCTCGGCGACGGCCCTACGCCGAGCGCTCGCCGTCAGAACCGCCATTGCCGCGCCTTGGCGATGAGGAAGTCGCGAAAGACGTTGACGCGCTTGGAGTGGCGCATTTCCTCGGAGAACACGAAGTAGGTCTGGAAGTCGAGCAGTTCCTCGGTTTCGAGCACCGCGACCAGGTCGCTGTCGTTGGCGACCAGATAGTCGGGCAGAACCGCGAGGCCGATCCCCTGGCGAACGGCATGCATCAGGCCATAGACGTTGTTGATCTCCATGGCGCACCGACGTGGCGCGGCACCGGCCGGAAGGCCAACGGTCTGCAACCAATTGAAGACCTGGACCGACACCGGATGATCACCGCCGAAACCGATGATCCGGTGGCGATCGAGGTCGTCGGCGCCGGTCGGCGCGCCGTGGCGGCGGATGTAGGAGACCGACGCATAGCAGTGCAAGTGCACGGTAAAGAGCGGTCGGCGGATGAGATCGTTCTGCTGTGGCTCGCGCAGCCAGATGCCGCAGTCGGCCTCGCGCATCGAGATGTCGAGTTCCTGGTCCGCCAGGATGAGCTTCAACTGAATGTCCGGGTAGAGCTCGAGGAATTCGTCGAGGCGCGGCGTGAGCCATGCCGAGCCGATCCCGGTGGTGGTCGTCACACGCAGCTCGCCGGTGGGCTTGTCCTTGGAATCGGCGAGCAGCGTTTCGGCGCTCTGGAGCTTGTTGAAGACGTCGTGGGCCGTCCGGTACAACAATTCACCTTGCTCTGTGAGAACGAGACCACGGGCATGGCGATGGAACAGGGAGACGTTGAGATCGCGCTCGAGCGCGCCAACCTGCCGGCTGACAGCTGATTGGCTCATCTGCAAGAGGTCGCCCGCGTGGGTGAAGCTGCCTGCTTCGGCCGCCGCATGGAAAATGCGCAGCTTGTCCCAGTCCATCCTCGGCTGTCGAAGCAGACGTTGCGGCACAACTCACCATCCATTCTGGCGATCGCTTCGTGGCGAACGCTCGATTGTGCGACTGCCTGGGCACGGGCCGCGCGCTGCCTCAGCCCGCCTCGGCCGAAACCGGCTCCTCGGCAAGGAACCGCTCGGCCTCGAGCGCCGCCATACACCCCATTCCGGCCGCCGTGATCGCCTGACGATAGACGTCGTCGGTCACGTCGCCAGCGGCAAAAACGCCCGCCACGCTCGTTGCCGTCGAACGCGGCTCGGTCGTGACATAGCCGTCGGCACGCATCGCCAAGTGGCCACGGAACACCTCGGTCGCCGGGCTATGGCCGATGGCAATGAAGACGCCGTCCACGGGCCGCACGCTCTCTGTCCCGGTCTTGAGGTTGCGCAGGCGCACACCGGTGACCGAGCGTGGCTCGCTGTTGCCGACGATTTCCTCGACCACAGTATCCCAAATCACCTCGATGCGCTCGTTTCGCAAGAGCCGATCCTGCAGAATCCGCTCCGCGCGCAGGCTGTCGCGGCGATGAACGAGCACCACACGGCGCGCAAACCGGGTCAGGAACAGCGCCTCCTCGACGGCCGTGTTGCCACCGCCGACAACCACGACCTCCTTGTCGCGATAGAAAAACCCGTCGCACGTCGCGCAAGCCGAGACGCCAAAGCCCTTGTACGTCTCCTCCGAAGCGATCCCGAGCCAGCGGGCCTGGGCGCCCGTCGCCACGATCACCGCATCGGCGCGATATTCGTCGCCTCCGTCGCCGAAGAGGCGGAACGGACGACGCGAGAAATCAACCCTGGTGATGAGGTCGTCGATGATCCTGGTTCCGACGTGTACCGCCTGCGCCTCCATTTGCTCCATGAGCCAGGGGCCCTGGATCACCTCGGCAAAGCCCGGATAATTCTCGACGTCGGTCGTGATCATGAGCTGGCCGCCCGGCTGCATGCCGCGCACCATGACGGGCGACAGCATGGCGCGGGCGGCGTAGATGGCCGCCGTGCAGCCGGCCGGACCCGATCCGACGATCAGCACCTTCGTGTGGTGGACCTCTCCCATTTCTCTCCCCGGTTCATCTCCAAGTCGCTGCCGCACTGGGCGCTGCGGGCGCCATCCGGGCGTCAGCGTGCCGATGTCAGTTTCTTGACCACGGCCGACAGCTTGTGACGCAGGCGATGGAAGCCCTTGCGGCCCTCCGAAACCATCCAGTTCATCTGCAACGAGCGGCGCGGGCCCTCGAAAGGATGGTGGCCATGCCAGGAATTGTCGGAGCGTTTGAAGACCAGGAGCGTGCCGTTGTCGGGCGCCACTTCGGCGACGTAATCCTCGACGTCGTGGCCGTTGCGCAGGATGCGCAGCTTGCCGCCCTCGTGCTGCCAGTCTTGGTTGAGGTAGAGGAGGACGGTGATGATCTTATCCTTGGAATCGGTGTGGATCTGGCCGTCCTTGGCGCGCGTGTAGCCGCGCAGCGAGTACATCTTCGGGCGGCCGTCGAGTTCGACGCCGAACTTCTCGGCGATGGCGACCTCGAACTCGGGACCATCCAGTTCGTCGATGACCTCCTTGATGGTCATGTTCTCCTCGAGCGACTCGATCGGATAGGAACCGCCCTTTTCAATGAAGGGGTAGGTCGCGTTGATTCGCGCGAGGCTCTCGGGTGAGAGGAACCCGGGCACGACAGTGAAAAGGTATGGGTCGGTTCGGAGCGGGGCGGCGCGAAGTCGTTCCATTCTCAGGTGGGTCATGCTCCAATCCTCCATCTCGCTCAGAGCCATTCGCCAGATTTCACCGGGGCCGAGTGGCGCTTCGCGCCGGCCGCCCCCAGCAACCGGATCAGCCCGCCACCCTGGCGCCGCCGCGCTCGAGCCAGCGCCGCTCGACTTCGCGCGCGATGAGACCCGTCGAGTGCAGCGGCTGGTAACTCCATCCCTCGAGGCTGCCAATGCGCTCCGGCAGTGGCCGGGTGGCCCCATATCTGCGCAGCGCCTCATGGAAACGGTTGAACTTCGGCGAACCGCCAGCCGGCTCGAAGACATACACCGGCCGCCCGGTGGCGCAAGCTTCTCCCGTCATGTTCACGGAATCGCCGGTGACGACCAACAGATCGGCTGCGGCCAGCATATGGGCATATGGGTTTTCGCCCGCGCCATTCCAGATCAGCGAGGGTGTGCCCGCGATGGCCTCGCGAACCGCTTCCACCAATTCCGGCGGACTGCGCCGCGACGGGGTCACGAGAAAGCTCGCGACGTGGGCCGAAAGCGCGCCGAGCCGCCGTGCGAGCACCTCGAAGTCGGCCCGCCGGAAGGGGTAGACGGCATTCGGTCCGCCGAGGACGACCGTCGCGCGGGGACTGGGCAACTGCTTGATCGTGGTCGGCAAGGCGGCCCGCAGACCGGCGAGGCGTTCAGGCGTCAGCGCGTGCGGCGGCGTCAGCGTGGTGAAGACATTGGCGCCGCGCCTGCGATCGTGCTCGGGAACCCAGATGAGGTCGGCAATCGAGGCCGGCATCTTGGGGTCCTGCAAGACGACGCGAAAGCACGCCGGCCCCGCCACCGCCGCCAGGGCGCGCAGATAGGGGATCGAGAGGCGGCCGGTGGCAATGGCCAGCTCCGGCCAGGGTGGCTGGAGGGGCGAGCCCGGACGTCCGAGGCGCTCGTTGGCGACGAGTGGGGCATAGGGGGCCAGGAGGCGCGTCAGGCCCTTGGGGGATACATGCTTGACGGTGACCGCCACACCGAGCGCATCGGCAAGGCCCAGCGCCTGGACATCCATGCCGGCCTTGCCGTCGGTGATGACCCAGCAACGCCGACCGGCGAGGTGGCCGGGCTGATCGCTCGTGCGAACACCGGGCGGGCGCGAGCCGGAGGACGGGGGCGGGGCACCATGGGCATGCCGTTGGATCGTCTCGGATGGCACGGTCGTCTCTCGCTCGATGGGCGCAAGCGCACGGTGCGGCATGGCGCAGCGCAATTTTCTTTCAGAACAGGCCTTGTTCGTTTCGCAAATCGGTCGTTAAACAACGCAACGCGCACTCGTCCCGGGCGACCTCGGCAGGCAGCGGACACCTCGGCACCTCGGCTGAGCGTCCCGGCGGCAGGGCTCCCTCTAATCACTCGCGCCCAACGCTGCAACTCTTCGAGCCGAACCGCATGAAGCTCAAGCCGGACGACATCGACCTCCACATTCTTCGCGAGCTTCAACACGACGGACGCATCACGAACGTGGCTCTGGCGGGGCGGGTCGGGATTTCGGCGCCACCGTGCCTGCGCCGCGTCCGGGCGCTCGAGGACGGGGGCATCATCAGGGGCTATCACGCGGATCTCGACGGGCCGCGCCTCGGCTTTTCCGTCACCGCCTTTGCAATGGTCGGGTTGCACCGCCAATCGGAAGCCGATCTCACCGCCTTCGAGGAACTGGTCGGCAGGTGGCCGCTGGTCCGCGAATGCTACATGCTCTCGGGTGAAGTCGATTTCATCCTCAAGTGCGTCGCGCCCGATCTCGAGGCGTTCCAGACGTTCGTGATACGCGACCTCACGGCAGCGCCGAATGTCGACAGCGTCAAGACGTCGCTGACGATCCGGCGCTCCAAAGCACTCGTCGGGCCGCCACTCGAATCGTCACTGGCGATGCAAGAGGACAAGCCGACAGCCCGATGAGCGAGGGAGGGTGGTGCTGGCGTGCCCGCCTCGAGAGCCGACGCCATCCTGCTCGCGGAACCGCCGCCCGTTGACGGGCGGCGGCAATCGTTTTCGCTGGCCAGCGATGAGCCATGGCGAAGCCAAGCCGGATCAGCGCGATGCCATCATGCTCCGGAGGATGCCGACGATCAGCATCAGCACACCGCCACCGGCACCACCGCCCGCGACGTCGGTCAGGATCGAGCCGATGTCGAGACCGCCCGCCGGAGCGCCTCCGCCCACCGCAACGCCAGCCGCGCCCCCGAGCTTTTCCAGGATCTGCCCGCCGATGCCGCCGCCGAGAATGCCGGCGATCGAGTTGCCGAGCGTGCCGAGGCTGAGGTTCTTGAAGATCGTGCCGATGAGATTGCCGCCGACGGCACCCGAGACCAGCTGAATGATCAGACCGATGACGAAATCGTCCATTTTTCTCTCCATCATGTCCGGTGCTGCCGGACCCATGGCGGCCGGCACCGGCCGGCCGCAATTCGTTGGCGACGATGTCGCAACCGCCTCGCGGCGTCGCGAATCGAACACTGTATGGACACCGCCCCTGGCCGCTTTAGACCCACTGGGCTGGTCGGCTCAATCGAAATGTCGATCGATCAGTGCGCAAACTGTCTCACCTGTGGCGCGGGTCTGCAGGTGGCCGCGCTGGGCTCCAGCGCGCGTCAACCAAGTTTCCATAGCTCTCGGATAGCGTCGTGACCGGGTGAGTGGAGCCGCCCCTCAGAGCCCGAAGGGCCGGGGCGGAACGAGTGGGGTGCGTGCCGTGCAAGACGAACTGATCGCCATACTGCTGGCGTCGCTGATGGCCGTGTCGGCCATGATCTGTCAGCCGAGTGTCGAAAGTGCCAGGAGCAACAACCAGATCATCGCTGCGCTGATGCGCTAGGCGGTTGAAAAGGGGGCAAAGCGTTCTGGTCAGTGCGAGTGCGGCGAACCGGCCACCCGGAGGACCTGCTCGCGCGCGAACGCGAAGTTTTGAGGCGACCACGAAGGGCAACCTGCGTATGGTCGCCTCGAGCGGCCGGGGCAGTGGGCGCCGGCCTCGAATCCAGGGGTGGATCGATGCGACTTCTCTTTGCATTGGCGATGGGCGCGGGCCTCGTGCTGGCCGGCGCGTCGGCCGAAGCCGGCGGCTCGGGTGGCAAGGGGCCGCGCGCCTCGCAGCATCCGCAGTCGGACTACTACCGCGGCGGGCCACAGGTGCGCGGATTCCGGCGCAGCGTCGGCGGCTATTCCTACGAATACAACGACGGCCAGATCGACGCGCGCGACCAGTCGGTGTTCCTCGATCCCGAGCTCGACAGTCCCAGACGCGATCGCGGGCCCTTCGACAGCGGCTTCTTCTTCGACAGTGGCATCGGCGTCGCCATCGACGACAGCCCCTACCTCAACTAGCGGCCGCTGCGAACGGGCCACACCGTCGCGTGAGCCGCAACGCGGGTCGCGCAATACCGATGACGCCATCGCGAGAGACGGTTAATCGTCTAGGCGCCGCCCGCGACGACGGGCGACAGCTCAAATCTCGCGAGGAAATGTAATGCGTATCAGATCGGGCAGACGCGGGCTCGCGGCAGGCATGTCGCGGGCGCTTCTGGGTATCGGGACGGCGTTGGTGCTGAGCTTGGCTGTGAGCGGTGTTGCCGAGGCCAAGTGCACCCGGCTCGGCTTTTCCGTGAACGACTATGGCAAGGAAGGGCCGATGCGCGACGCCGAGGCGCTGCTCGACAAGTACATCGCGAGCTGGGCGGCGGAAAACGGGATCAAGAAATACCGCGTGGGCAAGAAGACCACCACCTGCAAGCTCTTCCTCGACGTCATCCTCTTCGACGAACATACCTGCACGGCGACCGCCTCGGTCTGCTGGTAGCAGCTCGGCGGCGGCTCGGGCGGAGACCCGCGCAGGCAGGCGCGCGCGGCCCCTTTGGTCCTGCGGATTTGCCGCGCCAGACGCTTGCGTCCGAGAGCTCGGACGTGCACCATTCGCCGCGCGGGTGAGGCCGGCTGCCTCGGGGCATCGGCCCGGCGGCCGGGTTCGCCCGAGTTCGCGCGCCTCGCGTGCCGCGACAACCTTGAAAGTGCAGCGCGCACCCCGCCTGCTGAAGCTTCTGCCCCAGGGCGGAACTCTCGCAGGTGTTCGGTGCACGTTGCCGGTTGCCGCGCGTGTCTCCGGCGGGCGAGCACCATCGCACATTGAAGAGTAGCCGCGCTCGATGATGATCCTCCGCTCCGCCGACCCCTCGCCGTTCGGCCGCAAAGTCAAGATTGTCGCCCACATCGCGGGGCTGTTCGACCGCATCAAGGTCGAAACGGCCGATACACGCGACCCGGCCGACAGCATTCGAAAGCAGAACCCGCTCGGTAAGATTCCAACCCTGTTGCTCGAAGACGGCAGCGTGCTCTACGACAGCCGCGTGATCTGCGAGTATCTGGACAGCCTGCACTCCGGCCCGAAGCTGCATCCCTCCGGCGCCGGGCGTTTCGATGCGTTGCGGCTCCAGGCGCTCGCCGACGGCATCATGGATGCCGGGGTGGCGGTCATGTACGAACGGCGCTTCCGCACCGAGCAGCAGCAGTCACAGGCCTTCATCGACCATCAGCTCGGCAAGGTGGAGCGGGCGCTCGACCAGCTCAACGCTTCGCCACCGGCCCTGCCCAAGAACCCGGATATCGGCCACGTCGCGCTCGCGGCGGCGCTCGGCTACCAGGACATTCGCTTCGAGGGCCAGTGGCGCCAGCGCTACCAGCAGCTGGTCGGATGGTTGGACGCCTTCATGGCGGTGGTGCCGGCCTATGAGCTGACGCGCCCGAAGATCTGAAGATTGCGCCACGCACGACGGCCGGTGCTGCGAGCGGGCGGGATCCTCTCGCGTCGCTCCCGCCGGCTCGCGCACTCAAGGAGTCCACGACATGACCGCAGTCCTCGACAATGTCCTCGCGCACCTCGATCGCGATCGCCGAGGCGCCCTCGACCGCCTCTTCGAGCTGCTCGCCATCCCCAGCATCTCGACCGATCCAGCGTACGCGGCCGATTGCATCAGGGCTGCGGAATGGAGCGCGCGCGAACTCGCCGCCATCGGATTCGAGGCCAGTGTCAGGGCGACCAGCGGGCACCCCATGGTGGTCGGCCACTACCGCTCGAGACGACCGGGGGCTCGACATGTGCTGTTCTATGGGCATTACGACGTGCAGCCGGTGGACCCGCTTGGCCTCTGGTCGTCACCGCCGTTCGAGGCCCGGCTCACCGAGGAGCCTGGCAATGGCGAGGTTATCGTCGCGCGTGGCTCCTCGGACGACAAGGGCCAGTACATGACGTTCCTCGAGGCCTGCCGGGCATGGCACGAGACGACGGGCGATCTGCCGCTCTCGGTGACGGTGCTGCTCGAGGGTGAGGAGGAATGCTCGAGCCCAAGTCTCGAGCCGTTTCTCGAGGCCAATGCGGATGAGCTTCGGGCCGAGGTGGCGCTGGTCTGTGACACCGGGCAGGTGGACGCCACGACGCCGGCGATCACGACGATGCTGCGCGGCCTCGCGGACCTCGAGTTCACGGTGAAGGGTCCTTCGCGCGATCTGCATTCGGGCATGTATGGCGGGGCGGCGGTCAATCCGATCCACGCCGTCGCACGCATCCTCGGGCGTCTGCACGACGAGGACGGCCGCGTGCGCATCCCAGGCTTTTACGACGACGTCACGGAGGTACCGGCCGAACGCAAGGCACAATGGGAGGCGAGCGGGCGGACGGCCGAGACGTTTCTCGGGGAGATCGGCCTCACCCGGCTGTCGGGCGAGCGCGGACGCGGGCTCAACGAACTCATCTGGGCGCGGCCGACGGCAGAGGTGAACGGCATCTTCGGCGGCTATACGGGACCCGGAACAAAGACCGTGATCCCCTCGACAGCGACCGCCAAACTCACCTTCCGTCTCGTCCCGAACCAGGACCCGCGCAAGATCGTGGCGGCGGCCGAGGACTTCGTTCGGGCCAATCTCATGGCGGATTGCAGCGTCTCCTTCGATAGCCGTGGCGTCGGGGCGGCGATCGGCTTCGATACGGATCAACCGGACATCGCCGCTGCCGCCGCAGCGCTCGGTCAGGAGTGGGGCAAGCCGGCCGTGCTCGTCGGTTGCGGCGGTTCGATCCCGATCGTGCACGACTTCAAGCACCGGCTCGGGATGGATACGCTCCTCATCGGTTTTGCGCTCGACGACGACCGCATCCACTCGCCGAACGAGAAGTACAACGTCACGAGTTTCCAGAAGGGCGCGCGCAGCTGGGCGCGGATCATGGCTGCGCTGGCCGAGGCCGGGTCGTGACGCCGCAGGGCCCGGTGTCGGCGCGCCGCGCGCACCACGATCGGGCCGGCGGACGGCTCCGGCCATTCCAGCCAACCAACTGATGCTGTTCTGCAATCGAATTGGCTTGACGCCCAGTGCGCCGACATCGAGCTTGGGGCGTTGGGCGAGCGTGCCGAAACGATAACTCGAGGATCACGGAGGTCGGCGGGAATGCAGTGGTTGCGAGACGGGTCGACGGGTTCAGCATGCAGCTGGCGGGACGTGGCGCTGGCAGCCCTCATGGCGGTCGTTGCGGCAACGATCGGGACACCGGCCGCGGCCAGGGACGAACAGCCGGGCCGCTTCGACTATCTCACGCTGGCCATCTCCTGGTCGCCGACCTACTGCGCCAGCGACGAGAAAGCCGAGGACGAACCGCAATGCACGGGCGTGCGCCCCTACGCTTTCGTGTTGCATGGCCTCTGGCCGCAGTACGAGAGCGGCTGGCCGGAATTCTGCCGGACCCCGCGCGAGCCATGGGTGCCCAAGCACGTCATCACTGAGATGCTCGACATCATGCCGAGCCCGCGCCTCGTCATCCACCAGTACCGCAAGCACGGAACGTGCAGCGGTCTCGAGGCCGAGCCGTTCTTCAAGGCATCGCGCGCGCTCTTCAAGCGGGTGCGCATTCCGGAGGAATTCGTTCGCCCGGAAAACTACATCCGCACGACGCCCGAGGCGATCGAGAAAGCCTTCATCGAGGCAAACCCCGGCATGAAGGCCGAGCACATCGCCATCGATTGCGGCCGGCGGGCGCAGCTGCGCGAGGTGCGCATCTGCTTCACACCGCGCGGCGCGTTCCGCGAGTGCACGTCCAATGAGGACCAGCGGCGCCTCTGTCGTGCCCGTCAGGTGACGATGCCGCCCGTGCGGGCGCGGCGCGGCGGCTAGCGCGACCGCAAAGACGTCCTTTACGGTCGGCAGCGAGCCACGATGCGTGCCGCCCAACCGACGTGCCGCCCATTTTGTCAGCCGCGCACCAGCGACCGGCGAAGCATATGAAATCCCGACGTTTTTGTTGTGTTCCTGAATTTTCGGGTTGCATGGCGTCCGTTGCGTCGCAAATGAGCAACAGCCGCCACCCCACTCCACCACCAGGCTTGCGGAGTGACTGGCGGCGCTTGCGGCCCGAAACGAATATCCGCAGTCTTATCAACGGGGTGGCAATAACTGGCGGCGGGGAATTGAAATGGGGCGGCTACGTGAACGGCGGGCACTGCAGAGACAGAACCGGGCAATGCGGCCAAAACTCCAGCAGCCGTTGGTGATCGTTCCGCCGATCGACCTTTCGAGGGAGTTCAAACGCGGCGCGCATTCGAAGACCATGCGGTCCAGCAACCATGCCGGTTGGGGGTTCGGCGGTTTCCTGCTCGGCGTCGCGTTCTGGCATCTGGTCGGGTTCTGGTCCTACATGGCGCAGACCATGCCGATCGGAGTTCCGGTGCCGGCCGTCGAGGTCGCCCGCGCGGTCCCGGCCGAAGTGGTCGCCCCGGCCAACGTCGCCGCCGCGCCGACCGCGAGCCTGGCCGTCGTCAGCGAGCGCCGGGGGCCGCGGCCAAACCATCAGGGCGAAGCAACCGTCCGCGCTGGAAAGTCGGCGAGCCTCGAAAGGAAGCCTGCCGACAGGCGTCCCGAACGTCGCGCAAGCGCGACGTCGCAGGTCACACAAACCGTCGCTGACGCTGGCGCCGCGGGTCACCCGCTCGATCGCCTCGCGAGCTGTTCGGAACTGTTGATCGATCGCGAGGCAAAGAGCACGCGTGCGCAGGCTTGTCAGTTGCGGCCGGGCATCGGACCAGATGGCTTCGAGTCCTTCCAGACGGCGCAGAACTTCGAGATGGTCGCGTTCCGGAAATAGCCGCGACGCAAGGCCAGAGCAGCTTGTCCTTGCGAGCCGTCGCGTTGAGCATTGAAGCCGGTTGCGATGGCTCCTTGGCGTTCCTCGACCGAATTCGAGGGTGCCGGCGAGCCGAATGCCCCGTCTCCGACGAAAGCCACCCCTCCTATCCTCCTACACGACGTCCCGGGACGCGAACGACAGCCGGTCGATGGCGGATCGCGGCGGGTCGGTTGACATCGATGATTATCTCACTGAATCCGAACACACTTCTGCTTTTCTGGAGTGCTGCCGATACGCAACAATGCGTGCATTCGATGAGAGAGTTTTTTCGGAAACACCGAAAATTCCAGCAAAATTGGCGCGTTTCGGGACGCCTGGAAACCTCGGATTAAGCACCCTCTGCCAACCTGAACTCAGTTGAAGGCGCACTGGCAGGAGTGACCGAGCATGCTAGGCATATCATTGGATTGGATCTCCGGGTGGTTCCGCAGCGGACCTCGCGCCGGCATGCCGGTCGCAGCGGCGAGTCCTTGCGAGGCCGACGCGCACGCACAGAGTAAGCCCGAAAGACGCGCGCAGGTCGCCCGCCGGGCGCAACTGCTGCGCGAGGGAACGCAGGAGCAGGCGCGCGTCGCCCCCCCTCCGCCGCCGTTCGCCAAGAGCGTGGCACCCGAAGGTGTGATGCGGCGGCTCGACGGTGAGGCCGGCGACAAGGCCATCCGCGTCGCACTGCCCCAGGCATCAGCTCCGGTCCCCATGCCTCCGCCGCCCGTGGTACCGACCACAACAATCCACGCACGCCAACCCCACGCGATCCCGGCCATCGTGCCGGCGCCCTTGGCAGAGGCCGACGCGGCCGCCGTTGCGCGCCCTGCTTTCGGCCCCGTCATCGAGACTGACAAGCCGGCTGGGAAAACGGCCCGCCCACTGAGCGCGCGCCCGCACCTCAACCGTTCGCGGATGCCACTCGTTGCGCCTGGACACGCGCCGCGTCCGACGCAGCGGGCGCACGCCAAGAAGCCGTCACGCCAGCCGAGCGCCCGCGCGGTTCAGGCGCAATGCGTCGGGCTCAAGGCTTCGCAGCGGCCACGCACGATCAACCGGCCGGTTTCCCAGGTCGCCGCAAAACGGAACCCTGGGGCACGCGCCAGACGGCGTTGACCTATCGCGGGACCAGCGAGCAGGTCCGAAACGCACGCCCTCGACAGGGCGAGACAGGATCGGGCCATTGGCCCGACCAGATGGCCGCGAGCCGCCTTCGCCTGGCGCCATGCCCCCACATCAGGCTGCCGGCGGGGAATGGCTCGCGGCCCCGATCTCGGAATGCAGGCGGCCAACGGTGGTCGGGTATTCCAAGCGGCGCTGCCTCACTCGACGGGGCGCAATTCGGCCCGCCGCTCGGCGGCCGTCTTGGTCGTCGTCTTGGCCGGACGGGGTTGACGCGGCAAGCGGTGCGCGCGCCAGTCGGCGGGGGCGAGCCCAATGTGGCCGAGGCCGGGTAACGTGCGCACGTCCTCGAGTTCGGTCGGGTCCTGGCCCCAGGCAGCCGCCATGGCGATCACGTGCGACTCGCAGGGATATCCGGCCTCGCCGGTGCCTGGCTCGCGCTTTCGGCGCGGCGCCCCGCTCGCCTTGAGGCGCCGAAGTTCCAGCACCTTGAGACCGAGCTGGCGTTCCTCGGGGGTGATGGCGCCGCGATTCCAGATGACGCCCTCGTCGCCCCAGGCGAACGCCCTCTGGAGTTCTCCGTCGCCGTAGCGCGCCCAGGCATAGAGCTCGATGAGGGTATAGGTGAAGTAGTATTGGACCTCCCCGAAACGTCGCGCGAGGTCCTCGAGCAATTGCCCGCAACGATCGACGAAGCGGGTGCCGACGGGATGCGGAAGGGCCATGCCGACCACGTAGATGCGTCCACCCACGGCCGGGGAGACGAATACGTAGTCAGGGCTCAGTTCCTCGTCGTATATGCTCCCTATGCCGGTTCGCCAGTTCACCCGCTGCACGTTCTCGAGGCCGAGAGCATCGACGACCTCCTCTGGATCGTCCGCTCGGATCGCCAGCCATGCCGTCTCACAGCCGAAGGCGACCGGCAGGTCCGGTGCGATGTCGTGGTCCGTCAGCATCGCCCGCGTCCACGGGACGGCCGTGGAGACCAGGAAGAAGGCGGCGAGGCCGGCGATGACGACCAGTATGAGGATCACGCAGCGCAGCTCCCTCGTCCGATCAGCAGGGGACCTCGGCCTGTCTAGGTCCACGAATCGCCTCGAGGCAAGCGAGTGGCCGCCTGCAAGCGCCCATTGCACCCCGCCGTCCACCTCTAACCGCTCGATCCGTTCGCCCCAGCCAGCAACCAGACAAGGAGCAAGCAATGGCCATCTTCAGCTCGGTTCCGCAGATGCCCCGCGCCCGCCACGAGAGACGGGAGGGTCGCGCGGACGACATCGACTTCGAGATCAAAGGGGCCGAAATGCAGTTCGTCGAGATCGAACTCGATCCCGGCGAGAGCGCCATCGCGGAGGCCGGCGCCATGATGTTCAAGGACGCCGCGATCTCCATGGACACCATCTTCGGCGACGGCTCGGGCGGCGAGAGGTCGCAAGGCTTCCTCGGCAAGCTGGTCGGCGCCGGCAAACGGGTCATCACGGGCGAAAGCCTCTTCACGACACTGTTCCGGCATGAAGGCCAGGGCAAGGCGCGGGTCGCCTTCGCCGCCCCCTATCCGGGCCACATCATCGCGATCAAGCTCGATGCCGTGAACGGTCGGCTGATCTGCCAGAAGGACAGCTTTCTGGCGGCGGCGCGGGGCGTTTCGCTGGGCATCCACTTCCAGCGCAAGATCATGACCGGGCTCTTCGGCGGGGAAGGCTTCATCATGCAGTCGCTCGAGGGCGACGGCTGGGTATTCGTGCACGCCGGCGGCACGATCGTGGAACGCTCGCTCGATGACGGGGAAGTGCTGCACGTGGATACCGGCTGCCTTGCCGCGATGACCGGCACGGTGGATTTCGACCTCGAGCGGGCCGGTTCGGTCAAATCGATGATCTTCGGCGGCGAGGGCATGTTCTTCGCGCGGCTGACGGGGCCCGGCAAAGTCTGGTTGCAGAGCCTGCCGTTCTCGCGGCTTGCGGGGCGCATGCTCGCGGCAGGCGGGCCCATGGGGCGCAGCGTCGGGGAAGGCTCGGTGCTCGGATCCCTCGGGAACATCCTCGACGGCGACAACAGCATCTAGTCGCCCCCTCCCAGGCGGCCGACGTCAACGAGCCGGCGAACGGTGCATTTCAGCCGCGGCTGTGCGCCGGGCGCAAGTTGCACTGGACTTTCCACGCGTCAGGGTCTTTCAACGGCCGCGGCTTGCCCCCATCTGGCTCTTAGCCGGCACACGCCGAGCGTGTGACCGGCCTCCCGTCTTCATGGCCAAGTCGATATTCAGGTTCCCCTCAGCCGGGTCGGCAGGAAGAGAGCACCTATGTCACTCATGATGTTGATCGCGGGCTTGGCAATCCTCGTGGTCACGGGTGACGCTTTCATTCGAGCGGCGGTCTCGGTCGCGCTTCGGCTCAATGTGCCGATGCTGGTCGTCGGCCTCACGATCGTCGCCTTCGGCACTTCGGCGCCGGAACTCGTCGTCTCGCTCAACGCCGCTCTGACGGGCTCTCCCGGCATCGCGGTCGGCAACATCGTCGGCTCCAACATCGCCAACGTCCTGCTGGTGCTGGGGCTGCCGGCCCTGCTCGCCAAGACGAGCTGCGATCAGCCGTTCATCCGCTCCAACCTCTTTTTCATGCTCGGTGCGAGCCTATTGTTCATCGCCTTCTGCATGTCGGGCACGCTCGAACACTGGCATGGGCTGGTCCTCTTCTTCATGCTCGTCGTGTTCCTCGGCATTCTGGCCTACCGCACGACGGTCCTCGGAGCGCCGGCCGACGTGGTGGAAGAGGCGGCCGAGATCGCCGAGAAGCCGATGTCGAACGGCCTCGTGGCGTTGTTCCTGTTGATCGGTCTCATCGGCATGCCGTTCGGCGCCCATCTGACGGTCCACGGCGCAAGTGCGCTCGCCCGTCAACTCGGGGTCGACGAGGCGACCATCGGGCTCACCATCGTGGCGGTCGGCACGTCGCTTCCCGAGCTGGCAACGACATTGATGGCGGCGCTGCGCAGCCGGGCTGGTCTCGCGCTCGGCAACGTGCTCGGCAGCAACATCTTCAACATTCTCGGCATCATGGGCGTTACGGCGATCGTGACACCAGTTCCGGTGCCGAAAATCATGCTCGAACTCGACCTCTGGATCATGCTCGGTGCGTCCCTGATGCTAGTGCCGTTCATTTTCAACCGCCTCTGCATCACGCGGTTGGCGGGGGTCGCGTTCCTCGGCATCTATGCGACCTATCTGGCGGTGGTCTACGCCCCCGGCCACAGCGTAGGGGCAGCGGAGATCGCCACCAAGCCGACGCCCGCGCCGATGGGTGTCGGCGTCAGTTACCAAGCCAGGCCCTGACCGTGAGCAGCATGCCCAAGAGCCCGCGAGGCGTCGCGCTCGTCACCGGTGCCGCAAGGCGTATCGGGCGCGAAATCGCTCTCGATCTCGCCAGGGAGGGCTGGACGGTGGCGGTGCACCACAATGCCTCGCACGAGGCCGCAATCGAAGTTGTCGAGCGCATCGGCGCGGCGGGTGGAACGGCCGCTGCCTTCGAGGCGGACCTTGCCGAGAGCGAACAAGTGGCGGGGCTGGTGCCGCAGATCGAGCGCACGCTCGGCACCGTCACCTGCCTCGTCAACAACGCCTCGCTCTTCGAGGACGACCGCATCGAGAGCCTCGATGAAGCCTCCTGGACGCGGCACCAGGACATCAACCTCAAGGCGCCGCTGATGCTGGCGAGCGCGCTCGCCCAGGGGCTCACCCTGGCGGGACCGGAGGCCGGGCAGGGCAATGTCGTCAACATCATCGATCAGCGCGTGCTGAAGCCGACGCCGCACTTCTTTTCCTACACCGTCTCCAAGGCCGCGCTCTGGTTCGCCACACGAACGATGGCGCAGGGCCTGGCGCCGCGCGTGCGGGTCAATGCGATCGGCCCCGGCCCGGTGCTGCAAAGCATCCACCAGAGCGCGGAGCAGTTCCGCCGGCAGTGCGAAGCCACCCCTCTCGGCCGCGGTACGACCCCGGTTGAGATTTGTGCAGCGATCCGCTTTCTCCTTGACGCTCCCGCCATGACTGGACAGATGATGGTCCTCGATGGTGGCCAGCATCTGGTCTGGCAGACGCCCGACGTGGTCGGCGTCGATCTCTAGCCGAAGCCCCGGTTGTGCAGCGCGCCCTGCACGCTTCCGGGTGAGCAGCCGGTCAAACGCCCGGCAGGGCCATAGATGGTGGCGCGACCGGCCAAGGTGGGCCCTGGGCAGGATTGAGCATGAACGAGCAATCGCCCGTGCGCCGGCCGTTGATCGCCAACGCGCTCAACAAGACCCGGCACGTCTTCGTCAACGATCTGACACTCGAGATGCTGATCGGTGTCTACGAGCATGAGAAGGTCGAGCGCCAGCCGGTGATCATCTCCCTCGACCTCACGGTGCGCGACACGGGTGGCCCGATCAACGACGAGATCCATGGCGTCGTCTGCTACGAAAAGGTCGTCAACCGGGTGCGCGACATCTGCGCATCGGGCCACGTGAACCTCGTCGAGACGCTGGCTGAGCGAGTCGCCGAGAGCTGCCTCAACGACACGCGCGTCGAAGCGGTCCGAGTGCGCATCGAAAAGCCCAACGCGATCCCCGATTGCCGCTCGGTCGGGATCGAGATCGAGCGGTTGCAGGCTCGGACCTGACGGCATCGCCGACGGGTTGGCGAACCGGGAGAGCACCGGCCGCGCCGCATGGCCGGTCGCAACACGATCGGCGTATGGGCCGTCCACCAACAGCCCCCTCGGCACGACGGCACATTGCTGCCGCAATCGCTTCCCACCTCACACATACCGGACTTGTTCCCCGGCGTTTCGACTCCGGACACCGAGCTGTCGACCGTAGGCGGCCGACAGGGCGCGTCGAGACGTCAACGTTGCGAGGTACCCGATGAAGCGCATTCATGGCCTCATGCGGGTGATCGTCGCGGGTTTCTTGTCTTGCGTTCCCCTCGCGATCGCTCCCGCGATTGCCTCTCCCGCCCGGACGGCGGACGACGGCGAGAATTGCCACAGCATGCTCGTCATCCGCGTCATCGATGGCGACACGGTGCACGGCTATATCGACACGTCGGATCCACTGGTTGCGATCCGCGCCAACCTGCGGCTCGAGCGCGTCGACGCTCCCGAGCGCGGGCGCAGGGCGAGTTGCGAGCAGGAGCGCGAAAGGGGCGAGGCGGCACGGGCGTACGTGGCGCGGCTTCTCGATGGCGCCATCGAGAAACGGAGCCGCAAGCTGGTGCGGGCCTGCGACCTCAGGCGTGACAAGTACGCTTTGCGCCGGGTCGGTCGTCTCGAGGTCAGGCTGGAGAACGGCTGGGTCGACGTCGGCGCCCTGCTCCTCAAGCGCGGCCTCGTGCGCGAGAGCGAGGCGGGCGGGCGGCGCTCGACCTGGTGTGCCTGACGATCGGCCCCCGTCTGAGGCCGGGCCCGCGGCGCACCGCGGCGGGTCCCGCCACAATTGGACGAAAAACGATCCAGAATCGCCCCATTCGGGTCAAACGCTCACCCAACGCTAAGACAATCTTAAGCCTCACATTCGATTGTTCGGGACGTAACCGCGTTTTTGGCATGCCCACCGCCGAAGGCGCTCGGTCCTTCGCGGCGCGTTCGCGTTGCCGCAAGGATGAACCGCGGAAGTGAGGACAACATGTATCGCTTTGTTCTTGGTTTTGGGCTTGCGGCATCGGTGCTGCTCGCCGGCGAGGCGAAGGCGGCCGACAATCCGGCAATCCGACTGTCACCGATGAACCAGGTGCCGGCGTGCGTCACGCCCGACCGGCTGATGGCGTATGTCAAGAAGCGCAACCCCGGCCTGCTACCCGCCTTCCGGGACGTCGCACACTACTACCAGAAGCATGGCGAGGCGGTCGGCGTGCGCTGGGACTATGCCTTCTATCAGATGATCGTCGAGACCAACTGGCTGAAGTACAAGACCGGTAGCGGTCGTCCGAGCGATGTGGCGCCGAGCCAGAACAACTTCGCCGGCCTCGGTGCGACCGGTGGCGGCGTTCCCGGCGAGCGTTTCGCCGACGTCAGCACAGGCGTCCTCGCCCATCTCCAGCACATCAAGATGTACTCGGGTGAGCACATCGAAAATGCGGTCGCCGAACGCACCCGCAAGGTGCAGAGCTGGCTCATCTCGGATTGGGCCAGCAAATTCGACCGTCCGATCACCTATTCGGATCTGACCAAGAAGTGGTCGCCGAGCGATTCCGGCTACGCCAACGACATCAAGTCGATCGCCGAGCGCTATCTGGCCGCTCACTGCCCGGAAGGGCCGAATGCCGGGCGGCGTGAGGAGATCGCCTCGAACAACACCGGCGCGACGGCCGCAGGCTCCACGGGCGCGGCCAAGTCCACGACGACGACAACCGCCTCGACGGCAGGCTCGACCACCAGGACCACCGGCGGCCAGAGCGACAGCCGGCGCAGCACCGGGACGCGCGTCGCCAGCGCATCGGCGGCACCGGTCGGCCCGCTCTGTCGGGTCTGGACGGCTGAGTTCTCTGGCGCTGAACGCGCCGTGCTGATCCGCTCGGCGAGCACCTCTGCGGTCAACTACACCGCTCTCGCCGTGCAGGGCGATCTCGCCGGGCCGCAGACGGATGCGTTCATCCGCCAGCACGCCCAGGGCGGCGAGAAGATCGGCGAATTCCCCGATACGAGCAGCGCGCTGACCAAGGCATTCGAGCTCTGCCCCCAGAGCTGAAGAGCCGTCACCCGGACCATCCGCCAGTCGAACAGCAGGGGCCGCCCTCCAGGGCGGCCCTTTGCTTTCGGCGGACACAGAGGCCGACGGGGAACGAACGCACAGCCCGGTCCGCGCGGTGGTTGCGGCGTCCGCCGGGCCGGCCCATAACCCTCCCATGAACGACAACGGCCGCAACGACGAGACCGCGCCGGAGACCGGCAAGCGGGAAAGCCCGGCAGCACCGGGGGCCAGCGCTCGCGGCGACGGGCCGGAGCCTTTGGGCGCGCCCTCGACGCCGGTTCCGGGCGCCGAGATTCTGGCGGACGCCGCGCCCGCGACAGGCGCAGAGCGAGCCGAAGGGGGCGCGCCAGTGCGCGGTCCCGACGTCATCGCCCGCATCCTCAAGACACTGCCGAACGGACCCGGTGTCTATCGCATGCTCGATGCGGCAGGCGAGGTGATCTACGTCGGCAAGGCCCGCAGCCTCAAGAAGCGCGTGCAGAACTACACCCGCCTCGGTGGACACACGAACCGCATCGCCCGCATGATTCTCGAGACAGTGGCGATGGAGGTGGTGACGACGCGCACCGAGAGCGAGGCGCTTCTGCTCGAGGCCAACCTCATCAAGCGCTTCAGGCCGCGCTTCAACGTGCTGCTGCGGGACGACAAGTCCTTTCCCTACATCCTCATCGCGCGCGATCACGGGGCGCCGCAGATCCTCAAACACCGCGGAGCCCGCAAGCGCGCCGGCGATTATTTCGGTCCCTTCGCCTCGGCGGGCGCCGTCGACCGGACGATCAACACCTTGCAGCGCGCGTTCCTGCTGCGGACCTGCTCGGATGCGGTCTATGAAAGCCGGACGCGGCCATGCCTGCTCTTTCAAATCAAGCGATGCTCGGGACCGTGCACGGGGGAAATCTCGCGCGAGGACTACGACCAACTCGCCAACGAGGCGGTCCGCTTCCTGTCCGGCAAGGGTACGAGTGTGCGCGAGACGCTGAACGACCTCATGACCGCGGCGGCCGAGCGCCTCGAGTTCGAACAGGCCGCGCGATACCGCAATCGCCTCTGGGCACTCGCGCACGTGCAACAGCACCAGGGGATCAATCCGCAGGGCATCGACGAAGCGGACCTTTTCGCCGCGCACCAGGAGGGAGGGCAGACCTGCATCCAGGTCTTTTTCTTCCGGACCGGGCAGAATTGGGGCAACCGCGCCTATTATCCCAAGGCCGATCGGTCGCTTGCGGTCGAGGAGGTGCTCGACGCGTTCATCGCCCAATTCTACGACGACAAGCCGGTGCCGCGATTGGTCCTTCTCAGCCATGACGTAGAGAACCGGGAGTTGCTCGGGGAGGCGCTGTCGCTCAAGGCCGAACGCAAGGTCGAGGTGGCCGCTCCCCAGCGTGGAGGCAAACGCGAGCTGGTCGATCAGGCTCTCGCCAACGCGCGCGAGGCGCTCGGGCGAAGGCTCGCGGAAAGCTCCTCCCAGCGCCGGCTGCTCGAGGGCATAGCGGGCACCTTCGGTCTCGACGACACACCGCGGCGCATCGAGGTCTACGACAACTCCCATACCCAGGGTACCAATGCCGTCGGCGCCATGATCGTGGCCGGGCCCGAGGGGCTCGAAAAGGGGCAGTATCGCAAGTTCAACATCCGCTCCGACGACCTCGCCCCCGGAGACGACTACGCGATGATGCGTGAGGTGCTGACACGGCGATTCAAGCGCCTCCTCAAAGAGCATCCGAATGGCGATCCGCAATGGTTCATCGAGCACGACCGCGCCGAACCGGTCGAGACCGTCGAAGAGGGCGATGGGACGGACGCCGCCGCCGCCGACGAGGTGAACGGCAACGACGATGCGCGCGAGGCGGGCGCCGTCGCCTGGCCGGACCTCGTTCTCGTCGATGGTGGCAAGGGCCAGCTCGCGGCGGCCGAAGGGGTGCTGGCCGACCTCGGCATCGAGGGCGTCAAGGTGGTCGGCATCGCCAAGGGGCCGGAGCGCGACGCGGGACGCGAGCACTTCCACATGTCGGGGCGGCAGGTGTTCATGCTCGAGCCACGCGACCCGGTGCTCTATTTCATCCAGCGCCTGCGCGACGAGGCGCATCGCTTCGCCATCGGCACGCACCGGGCACGGCGGTCCAAGGAGATCGCACGCAATCCGCTGGACGAGATCCCGGGCATCGGGCCGAGCCGCAAACGCGCGCTGATGAAGCATTTCGGCTCGGCAAAGAGCGTGAGCAAGGCCGGGGTGGCCGATCTCCTCGAGGTCGAGGGCATCTCGCAGGCGCTCGCCCAGCAGATCTACGACTTCTTCCACGAGGCCGGGCGCTGAAGTTCTCGCGCGACCCGCCGGTGCTCATGGCAACCACATCCTACATGTTTCGCCAGCAACAGCCGGCGAACAATGTTTGGAGATTGCACAAATGCTCCTGGTCGTTCCAAGGTAACAGCGGGTTCACGCCCAAGTGAAAACCGGAGATATTGCTCATGAACTCCATCCTCGCCAAGTCGGCTCGTCTCGTCGCGTGCGGAGCCTTGCTCGCTGTCATGACCGGCGCGGCCGGCGCAGCCTCTGTCAGTGAGGGCACCGCAACGACCCCCTCCAGCCAGCCGGCCGGGTCGTATCAGGTTGCCTACGCATGCGGCTGGTATGCGATCTCGGTCTGCTCGAAGGGGTACAATTCCGCGCAGAAGGGCGCCAACCGCTATGGCGGCTATGTGATCCACACGAGCCACCCGGATTATCCGAACTTCCGCAACGGCTGGTATTGCGCCGTGGTCGGCCCGACCAGCAAGTCGGCTGCCCAGGGGACCGCTCGCTACATGCGCTCGATCGGTGCGCACACCGCCTACGCCAAGAACGCCTGCTGAACGCCAACCGATCGCTGGCCACTGGCCTCAGAAAACTACGCTCCAGGGATGTTCCCTGGGGCGCGCTTCCGGATGTGCGCGCAGGAAGTGGTGCAGCACGTGCAGCAACTCCCGGCTGTGATGCCGGTCGCCGCGTGACTGCGCCTGGCGGAAATCGTCGATGATCATGTCGCGGACCGCGAGCGTCCCACCGCGCGCCTCGGAGAGGTAGCGCGCGAGTGCGCACGCAACCACCTCGGGCACGTGCTCGTGCTCGGCGATGGCGAGAATCTCGGCCTCCGTCAGGCCGCTCAGCGCGATGCAATCCTCCAATGAGATCATGGGAGCCTCCGGCTTCGACGCCCCCACGCCGTTCTGATCATTCTGTCACGCGGATGTCACATTGTCATCTGCTCTTGACCACACTCAGCGCGCGCGCAGATGCACCCGCATCGGCATCCGGCCGCCCGTGGTCAGGAACATCTGACCCGTCGGGCGCGGCTCGTAGCCCGGCTCGACCTCGAAGCGGGCAGCGCGCACGAAGTTCGCAAGCAGAACCTTCGTTTCGATCATCGTGAAGGCGGCACCGATGCAGATGCGTGGGCCAGCCCCGAAGGGGAGATAGTTGTAGCGTCCCGGAGCGCCAGCGGCATCCGGGGCAAAGCGCCCGGGGTCGAATGCGTCCGGATCGCGCCAGAAACGGCGGTGACGGTGGATGGCGTAGATCGGGACGATGGCGATGGTGCCGGCCGGGATGCGGGTGCCGGCGAGGGTCACGTCCTCGCGCACGTCACGCACGATGATCGGTGCGGTCGGATAAAGGCGCATGGTCTCCTTCAGCACCTGCTCGGTGACGATGAGGGAGGGCAAGTGACGTGCCTCGATCGGGCTCTCGCCGGCGACGCTTTCCACCTCTGCGGCGATGCGCTCGGCCCAGGCGGGGCTGCGGGCGAGAAGATAAAGAGCCCAGGTGAGCGACAGGGCCGTCGTGTCGAAGCCGGCGATGAGGAAGGCGAGGATGTTCTCGACGACCTGCTCGATCGGCATTTGCGTGTCCGTCTCGGGGTCGCGCACACGCACGAGACGGGCGAGGAGGTCATCGGCCGGTTCGTTGTCGGCGAGGCGCTGTAGCACGAGTTCGCGCACAGCCGCTCTGGTGCGCCGCTCGTGGGCACGCATCGCCGTGCCGCCCGGCCTCGGCAACGCATGCGGCAAGCCGAGCATGCAATAGAGCACCCACCAGTTGACACGGCCGAAATAGTCGCCGTGTCCCTGTTCGATGGCCGCCAGCACGTTGTCCGCGCCGCGCGCGAGCATGGTCGCGGAGATGACGGCGAAGGCGGCGCGCATCATGTCGCGGTCGATCGCACGGGAAGCGGGACCGGAACCGGCGGCGGCCCGCCACCCGGCGATGGTGTCGCCTGCCGCCCGGGCCATGACCGGCACGTAACGCAGCAATTCCTCGTGGCGAAAGAGCGGGGCTGCGGCCTGGCGCTGGCGCCGCCATTTCTCCCCTTCGGAGGCGATCATCGCTTCGCCCATCATCGGCCCGAGTACCGCGTTCTGAAGCTTGCCCTTCGGGAAGCGCCCGTCGCGCGACATGAGCAGGGGCTCAACCGCCTCGGGTCCCGTGACGAACGCCATGCGGGGCGGCCCGGGGGCGATGACGACGTCGTCCTCGTAGGCCTGGCGGGGCACGAGGGCGACGTTGTCGGTCAGGGTGCGAACCAGATTGAGAGGAAAACGAAGCGGGTGGGGCGCGGGTTCGACGCGCGGCGGCACGAGGCGCGGGATGGCGCCTTCCGCGTCGATGGCATCGTCGTGCGGGCGCGCACCCATCGTCATTCCTTGCCTCCGTGGTCGCCGACCCGCTCGCGAAGGTGCGACAAGGGGCGCCGCTCGGTGTTCACACGATCGTAAAGCGGCTCATAGTCCGGCCATTCCGTGCCGAACAGGCGGTCGAGCACGCGGGTGCCGAGACCGTAATTGCCCGTGTAACGCGAGTGGTGGAGGGCATGGTAGGTGGTGGTCGTCAGGATGCGGCCGACGTGACGGTTGTAGCCGGTGGCGCGAAACTCGAAGTTGGCGTGGCTGAAGGAGTTGATCACGAGATAGCCGATGTACCAGCCGGCGATGCCGAAGAAGTTCACGTCGACGAAGGCATCGGCGAGCGCGAAGGGCGCCAGCATGCCGAGGTCGAAGATCAGCTTCTCGGAAAAGGAGAACGAAATCGCCGTGAAGGGTGTATTGAGGTGGCTTTTGTGGTGCTCGGCGTGGATCCAGTGCAGGGCCTCGAGATGGAAGGCGCGGTGGGAAAAATAGTGCCAGATCTCGGCCCACAGCGTGATGGCGAGCGCGGTCACGGCGAACGAGGCGAGGGAGGTCGCCTCGAAGAACCCGAGCCAGAGGAAGGCGGCGAGGATGACGGCATGGATCGGAGCGTGGATCGAATTGAGAAGCTCGCGGCGCAGCTGGCGCCCTTTGACGGGGATATCGTAGATCGCACGCGCGCAGATCCGCCAGTTCGAGCGGCGTGCCCAGTACCAGAGCCCGGCCATGAGGTGGCCGAGCACCGCGATGATCGCGAGCATGACCACCTCCGCGGCCGTGAGGTCGAGCGGCGGCAGATCGGGCATCGTCATTCACCTTCACCGGGCGCGGCGCCCGGCTCCTGCGATGCAGCGCGCTGGCGCATCGCCTTCACGTAGAGCTTCAACATGCGCCGCGCGCCCGCTTCCCCGCTCAGGGCTTCACCGTGCTCGACGAGATCGAGGCGCATAGGCACGGACGGACCGTTCTCGCGGTGGAAGAACTCGTTTCCGGAGACCGAAAAGCCGAGGGCGCTATAATAGTCCACCAGCGTCGGCACGCAATCGATGTAGCACTCCTTCATGCCGTGGCGCAGGCCGTACTGCACCTGACCGGCGATGAGCCGCATGGCCGCCGGCCCACCGCGGTGGGACGATGCGACGACGAACTTGGTGCAGATACCCGTCGCGGCGGGATGATGACGCGAGCCGCGCATGCCATAAACTTCCTCGAGCGCCCCGAGTTCTCCCTCGCGCGCGTAGTTGGCGCGCAGCGTGCCGATCACCGCGCCCTGCCGCAGCGCGATGAAGCAGTGACCGAATTCGTCGAGGGGGTCGCGGATGATGCTGTCGCTGTGGTTCGCATAGGGGGAGTTGCGGCACAGCTCGAGGCAATAGACACGGTAGCGAAGGCGTTGCGCCTCGATCAGCATGTCCTGGTTGCGGCATATCCGCACCTCGAGGGCATCCGCCATGCCGCCCGGGGCGATCTTGGCTGTGAGCGTCAGATTGTGACTCGTTCGATCGGCGGCGGTGCGCGCGAGACTGCGCATGAGTTCGGCGGCCAACATGGAATCGACGCGTTCGATCGAGGACAATGTCGCATCGTCGAGCAACAGGGCGGTTACCGGCTCGCCGGCCGTCACCGTGGCATTGGCCGGAGTGCCGTGGAGAAAGCCGATCTCGCCGATCGGCATGCCGGGGCCGACTACGATCGGATCGGCCACGCCTTCGGCCGCGAGATCCACGTGGACCGTGCCGGTGGCGATCAGGACCATATCGCGGTAGTGCTCGCCCCGGCGGCGCAGGATTTCGCCAGCGGCATAGTCCTTCTGCGCGCAATGGCGGGCGAGAGCCTCGAGGAGCGTTGCTGTATGCGCGCCCTTGCCGGCGCCCACACCCGGGGCGCTCAGATGGGCGGCGATCTCGGCTGGCATGGCGGCAACCCGTGTGACGCTCGGTCGATTGCGGTCGCAGGAAGTGTGCCCGCGATGGTGCGCGCCGTCAACGCACGCCCGGCTGGCGGCGGCAGCGCCTGCGCCTCCTTCGGCTTGCTCATTCGACCGGGCGCAACGTCAGATCGTCGATGCGCTCGCCGCGTCGCAGCTGATCCGATCGCGGATAGGTGCGCACCCTCGGCACTCGACCCTCCGCGAGCCAACCCTGCATTTTCACCCACCAGTCGAGCGTCAGGAGTTCGCCGTGGGCATCACGAAAGAGACGCCGAAGCTCGCGGGTCGGCAACCGCAGGTGCGCCTCGAGCTCCTCGGGCAGGAAGATCGTGCCCTCCTCCATGAACCAGTCCGGCACATCCTCCTCGCCCGGCTCGCGATCGACGTCGCTCCTCACCTTGACATCGGTCAGACGGTCGACGGCGTCGTAATCGAAGAGGTAGACGAAGCGCAGCGTGCTGACCCCATAATTGCGCCCGTCGAGGTCGCGGTTGAAGACGTTCATGGCGGCGTTGTTGCGGATGCACTGACCGAGGCGGATGACGACGGTCTCGGCCTCCTGCGGCGTGCAATTCTCGAGGAAGAGAGGAACGGGAACGAGCTTGCGCTGGACGATGAGATGGTCGAGGCGCACCCCCTCGCCTCTGCACTCGACCGAAGAGGGGGCATATTTCAGGAGTTCGTCGAGGACGGTGTCGGAGAGCAGTTCGCGCGGCAGCATGAGGTTCGAGTAGACGATGTTGTCGAGCATGCTGCCGGAGCGGTTGATCTCGTGCACCTGCCGGTATTTGCCGAGCACACTCTCCTTGCCGTCGTAGCGCTCCCATTTGTACTGATCGCTCGGCGTATCCCGAATGACCTTGAGGATGAACGGCAGGCTGTCGTTCGTGAAGGCAATGGCGACGCTGCCTCGCGGGCCCGGGGCGTGCACGAAGGGGCGCCAACTCTGCTCCCTTGCGCCGACGATCTGCTCCATGACGGCCATTTTGCCGACGTGGTTGTAGCCAATCGTCGAATAATGCTGACCGCGGGGGCGCCGCGGCATCAGAGAAAACAAATAGTCGACCAGTTCGTGATACCAGGGGATCGCAACGTGAAAATTGGCGAGCGTGGATGAAAACACGTGACTCAGGGTCGTATCGCGGAGAATGACCGCGTCGACCTCCAGCCCCTCCTTGGGATTGAGCAGGGCGAGTGCCAGCGGCCGGCGCTCGCCGGCAACTTCGACGGCACCGATGATATAAGCCCCACGGTTGCGGTAGAACCCTTCGCTGACGATCTCGAGACGGGTGATTGGGCGATCGGGCGAGATCCCGAGTTCGCCGTTGATGCGCTCGGCAACGAGACGCGCATCATCGCCGAGGTCGCGGAACGGCACGTCGATCCGCGGCATGCGGAGAACCTCCTCGACGAGTTCCGGTGTCATGGCGCCGCCGACCTCGATGACCCTCAGGAAGGCGGCCCGATCGGTCGGCGCCACACGGCGCTGGCGCACGGGCACGCGCCAGAGATGGCGGTGCAGCGCCCGGCGGAGCGATCCGAAGTAGGCGAGAGCGAGATCGGCCTCGTACGTCTCGCTGACGATGCCT
Source organism: Hyphomicrobiales bacterium (assembly GCA_016125495.1). NCBI lineage: Bacteria > Pseudomonadati > Pseudomonadota > Alphaproteobacteria > Hyphomicrobiales > Hyphomicrobiales bacterium. Next base: position 44,103 of record WGLQ01000008.1, read on the forward strand.
CGATATTCCTCTTCGACCCCGACCCACAGTTCCATCGCCTCGTCGCCCTCGGTCAGATCGCCGGGCAGCGCCGAGACGGTCTCGCCGAGAACCTCGGAATAGAGCGAGATCCGTTCCTTGCTCAGTTCGATCGAACGCTTCCAGCGGCGCTCCTCGAAGGCGCGCTTGGCGAGGGCCGGGATCGCCCGGGAACGGCAATAGTACTCTGCGAACGTCGCATGCACGAGGCGGGCGAGGGCGCGGGCACGGGCCTCGGGGTCCGATGCGCGGCGCACGCCGTCCAGTCCCGAGAGGACGATCGCCCGCACTCCCCCCTCGGCCGTGATGCAATCGTCCTTCATGCGCCGCTGCCTCCGAGATGCTCAACCGACCGGCGGGCTGCCACCCTCGCGGGTCCTTCGCGCAACGAAGTCGGCAAGCGCTTCGAGCACCGACGGGTCCTTGGGTGGCGCCTCGAAATCCGCGAGCACGCGCTTCCAGAGGCGGTTGGCCCGCCGCGTCGCATCGACCGCGCCAGCCTCGCTCCACTGGCCGAAGTTGGACCAATCGGCAACCAGCGGCTCGTAGAAGGCACTGCCGTAGCGCGCCATCGTCTGGCTCGCGGAAAAGAAATGGCCGCCGGGCGCGACCTCGGCGATGGCGGAAAAGCCGATTGCGTCCCGACCGACCTCGACGGGCAGCATCACCTCGGCCACCGACTGGCAAACCTCGAGGTCGGTGATGAATTTTTCGCACGAGAACGTCAGGCCGCCCTCGAGCCAACCGGCTGCATGGTATATGAAATTCGCCCCGGCCAGCAACGCGCCCCAGAGTGCGAGCTGCGTTTCGTTCGCGCCCTGGACGTCGGGCGCGTTCGATGCGCTGCCAGCGGCCGAGCGCCAGGGCAGGCCGATGTGGCGGGCGAGCTGGCCGGCGCCGAAGTTGGTCTTGATGTGCTCCGGCGTACCGAAGACGGGAGCGCCCGAGCGCATGTCGACATTGGTGGAGAACGCGCCATAGACGACGGGGGCGCCGGGGCGCACGACCTCGGCAAGGGTGATGCCGGCGAGCGCCTCGGCGTGGCTCAGCGTCAGGGCGCCCGCGATGGTGATCGGGGCCATGGCACCGGCGAGGCAGAACGGGGTGATGACGGTGGGCTGGCCCCATTCGGCGAAATCGATGATGCCCTGGGCCATGGGAATGTCGAGCTGGCGGGGCGAGTTGGTGTTGATGACGGTGAAGGTGCGCGGCTGGTTCTTGAGGTCGTCCATCGTGATGCCGGCCTCGATGCAGATCATCTCGAAGGAATCCAGCGTCTGGCCGCTGCCGCGCGCGTAGACGAAGGGCACCTTGTCCGAGAGGCGCAGCTGGACCTCGGTCGCAGCCAGATGGCGAATTGCCGCCGGCACGTCCTGCGGTTCCACCGCCGGCCCGAGCTTGGGCATGATGTCGAAGCACTGCTGGATGCGGATCGTCTCCTCGAAGTCGGCGAGCGTGCCCGGTCGGCGGCCGCGATCGAGGTCGGTGATGTTCGGGCAACCGGCGCCGATACCGAACATGAGGCTGCGACCACCCATCGGGATGTGGCGGCCCGGTGACTGGCCGGCGACGACGAACGAACGCGGGGCCCGGGCGAGGGCCTCGGTGACCATGCCACGGTCGATGTAGACCATCTGTTCGGCCTCATCGACGCGCGCGCCCGCACGCCCCAGGATGGCGCGCGCGCCGGCGTGCAGCACCTTGAGCCCCAGTTCCTCCAGCACGCGCAGCGAGGTCTCGTGGATCGTCGCCACCTCGTCGGCCGAAAAGACCTCGGCGAACGGTAAGCGGTTCTCGATGATGCGATAGTTGGTTGCGCGTGGTGCCGTCCGCGCACGCTCCGGTCGCCGGCTCGTCCGCCTGCCTGCCCGCGCCGCCCGGTCCACACTTTCGGTCATCTGCCATCTCCCGATCGCCAGCCCCCAGCCGAACAGAAACCGGGCGCGCCCGCAAGGCCGCTGACGGGCGCATGGGATGGTTGCCTTGCACGCGGATCGATTGACGGGGCAGGCTGGGCCGGCGAAACATCGCCGATGATCTGGACGGTGCCCAACATCCTCACCTTCGCGCGGTTGGCGGCCGTACCCGCCGTGGCGCTCGCACTGCTCGCGGTCGGCGGTCCGTCCGGCCGTCTGCTCGCGTTCTGGCTGTTTGTGGCGGCCTCGCTCACCGACTTCATCGACGGCTATCTGGCACGCCGGCTCGACCAATCGTCCGAACTCGGTCGCATGCTCGACCCGATCGCCGACAAGCTCCTCGTCATGATCGCGCTCGTCGCACTGGTCGCCGATGGTACCATCACCGGCCTCGACATCGCGGCCGCGCTCATCATCATCGCGCGTGAGGTGCTCGTCTCGGGCATTCGTGAGTTCCTCGGCGAGCGTGGCAAGGGGCATCTCGTGCGCGTCAGCATGGCGGCCAAGGTCAAGACGACGCTGCAAATGCTGGCACTCGCGTCACTGATGCTCGTCGGGGCCTTGGGCGGGGGGACCGCAGAGGCGATGGTTGCACAGGTTGGGCACGCACTCCTCTGGATCGCCGCCCTGCTCACGGTTTATACGGGCATCGAGTACCTGCGCGCGGCGCTCGCCAATCTCGACAAATAGACGAGGGCGGACGGGCAGCGGCCGAAACAGCGAGGACTTTGCATGAAGCTCAAGTATTTCGCCTGGGTGCGCGAGCAGATCGGGGCGGCCGAGGAGGAGATCGAGGTGCCGGCGGGCGTTGCGACGGTCGGCGAACTCATCGCTTGGCTCAAGTCGCGCGGGCCCGAATTCGAGGCCGCCTTCGCCAAGGCCGAGGTGATCCGCGCCGCCATCGACCAGACGCACGCCAAACACACGGCCCCGATCGCCGGAGCCCGCGAAATCGCGTTCTTTCCTCCCGTCACCGGAGGATGAGCCGATGATCCGGGTCGGGACGGAGGATTTCGACATCGGCGCCGAAGTGGCGCGGCTGAAGGCGGGGCGCACGGATGTCGGGGCGATCGTGACGTTCACGGGCACCGTGCGCGAAATGACGGGCGGGCTCGAGAGCTTCACCCTCGAGCATTATCCGGGCATGACGGAGCGCGAACTCTCCGACATCGAGGCCGAGGCGCACAGGCGCTGGCCGCTCATGGACAGCCTCATCGTCCATCGCCACGGCACCATGAAGCCCGGCGACAACATCGTCCTCGTGGTCACACTGTCGGCGCACCGCGAGGCGGCGTTCGCCGCGGCGGCATTCCTCATGGATTACCTCAAGACGTCGGCTCCCTTCTGGAAGAAGGAACAGCTCGCGGACGGCAAGAACCGCTGGGTGGAGGCGCGCGAGGAGGACGAGGAGGCGCGGGCGCGCTGGCGGGGGGAGGGGCGATGAGCGAGACGTTCCTGCCGCCGTTCTCGATCGCGCGTGAGCCTGCGACGGCGCCCGGTGTGCCCGATCTGATCGCGGACCTGCAGGCCGAACTCGATCGGCACTATCCGCCCGAGCACAATTTCGGGCTCTCGCTCGAGGCGCTCGCGGCCCCGCACATCCGGTTTTTCGTCGCGCGCGACGCCGCAGGGCGAGCCGCCGGTTGCTGCGGATCGAAAATCTTCGACGATTACTGCGAGCTGTCGCGCCTCTGGGTGGCGCATGGCGCGCGCGGGCACGGTCTCGCGCGCCGGCTGGTTGCGGCCAACGAGGCCAATGCGCGCGCCGAGGGCCGGGTGGTCATGCGGCTCGAGACGGGCGATGCGCAGGCCGAGGCGCTCGGGCTCTATCGCGCGCTCGGCTACCGCGAACGGGGACCGTTCGCCGACTACTGGGAGGTGCCGACGAGCATCTTCATGGAGAAGAACCTCTAGCACCGGGGGCTGGCCGGCGCGCGGGAGCCCGCGCGCCGGTCCGGTTTCGACCTCAGGCGTGCGCGGCGACCTCGAAACGGTCGGCGTTCATCACCTTCGTCCAGGCGGCAACGAAGTCCTCGACGAACTTCTTCTTGTTGTCCGCCTGGGCATAGACCTCGGCGAGCGCCCGCAACAGCGAGTTCGATCCGAAGACGAGGTCGACGCGCGTGCCGGTCCACTTGACGGCGCCGGACTTGCGGTCGCGGCCCTCGTAGACGCCGTCACTGCCAGCGACCGGCTGCCAAGCGGTGGCCATGTCGAGCACGTTGACGAAGAAGTCGTTCGTCAACTGGCCGGGCCGGGACGTGAAGACGCCGTGCTTGGTGCCGCCGTGGTTGGCACCGAGTACGCGCAGGCCGCCGACGAGTGCCGTCATCTCGGGCGCGGTCAGCGTCAGGAGCTGGGCCTTGTCGACCAGCATGGCCTCGGCCGAGACGGTGTACTTGGCCTTGGCGTAGTTGCGGAAGCCGTCGGCCTCGGGCTCCATGGGAGCAAAAGAATCGGCGTCCGTCTGCTCCTGGGACGCATCCATGCGGCCCGGCGTGAAGGGCACCTTCACCGTATGGCCTGCGTCCTTGGCCGCCTTGCCGATCGCCGCGCCGCCGGCCAGCACGATGAGATCGGCGAGCGAGACCTTCTTGCCACCGGTAGCGGAAGCATTGAAGGCCTTGCGGATTTCCTCGAGCTTGGCGAGCACCTTACCGGAGCGGACCGGCTCGTTGGCCGCCCAGTCCTTCTGCGGGCTGAGGCGAATGCGCGCGCCATTGGCGCCGCCCCGCTTGTCGGAACCGCGGAAGGTGGACGCCGAGGCCCACGCCGTGAAGACGAGGTCGGCGACAGACAGCCCCGAGCCGAGAACCTTGGCCTCGAGGTCGGCGATATCCTTGGCATCGACCAGGGGGTGGTCGACGGCCGGGATCGGATCCTGCCAGATGAGATCCTCGGCAGGCACCTCTGGCCCGAGGTAGCGCGACTTCGGACCCATGTCGCGGTGCGTCAGCTTGAACCAGGCGCGGGCGAAGGCGTCGGCGAACTCGGCCGGGTTCTTGTGGAAGTGGCGCGAGATCTTCTCATAGGCCGGATCCATGCGCATCGCCATGTCGGCGGTCGACATGAAGATCGGAACGCGCTTGGAGGGGTCGGCCGGATCGGGAGCCATGTCCTCGGGCGCGATGTTCTTGGGCGTCCAGACGAAGGCGCCGGCCGGGCTCTTCACACACTCCCACTCGTACTTGAAGAGCACGTCGAAGTAGCCGTTGTCCCACTTGATCGGATTGGGCGTCCAGGCCCCCTCGAGGCCGGAGGTGATGGTGTCGCCGCCCTTGCCGGACTTGTAGGAGCTGAGCCAGCCGAAGCCCATCGCCTCGATCGGCGCGGCCTCGGGCTCGGGTCCGACGTGCGAGGCAGCGCCCGCCCCGTGCATCTTGCCGAAGGTGTGGCCACCGGCGGTGAGCGCCACCGTCTCGTAGTCGTTCATAGCCATGCGCGCGAACGTCTCGCGGATGTCGCGGCCGGAGGCGACGGGATCGGGTTTGCCGTTCGGTCCCTCGGGGTTGACGTAGATGAGACCCATCTGCACGGCCGCCAGGGGATTGGCCAGTTCACGGTCGCCGGAATAGCGCTCGTCGCCGAGCCAGGTGCCCTCCGAGCCCCAGTATATATCCTCCTCGGGCTCCCAGACGTCCTCGCGACCGCCGGCGAAGCCGAAGGTCTTGCCGCCCATCGACTCGATGGCGACGTTGCCCGCGAGGATCATGAGGTCGGCCCAGGAAAGCGCGTTGCCGTACTTCATCTTGATCGGCCAGAGCAGGCGGCGGGCCTTGTCGAGGTTGCCGTTGTCCGGCCAGCTGTTGAGGGGGGCGAAACGCTGCGTGCCGGAGCCGGCGCCGCCGCGCCCGTCCGCCGTGCGATAAGTGCCGGCGCTGTGCCAGGCCATGCGGATGAAAAGGCCGCCATAGTGACCGTAGTCGGCGGGCCACCAGTCCTGGCTCTCGGTCATCAGGGCGGTGAGGTCGCGCTTGACCGCGGCCAGATCGAGCTTCCTGAAGGCCGCCGCGTAGTCGAAGGCGCCGCCGAGCGGGTTGCCGGCCGGCGGATTCTGATGGAGCATCTTCAGGTTGAGCTGGTTCGGCCACCAGTCGCGGTTCGAGCGCGAGCCGAACGTGGTCGCGCCATGCATAACCGGACACTTGTTGTCGTCGGCCATGTCGTCACCCCTTTGCTTGTAACTGCATCGAAGGCCTCCTTAGCGCAGTTCCAATTATCAGGTAAAGTTGGCTTCTCTGATCGTTGCGATAAGAAGTTCTGATGCCCCAGATCTCCCTGCGCCAATTGCGCTACTTCGACGCCCTCGCCCGCCATGGGCACTTCGGGCGCGCCGCCGAGGCCTGCTCGGTGACGCAGCCCGCCCTTTCCATGCAAGTCAGGGAACTCGAAGAGGCCCTTGGCGCGGTGCTGGTCGAGCGCGGCGCGCGCACTGTCCGTTTGACCGGATTCGGTGCGGAAGCGGCCCGCAGGGCCCGCGAGATCCTGCGGTCGGTGGACGACCTCGGGGATGCTGCGCGGGCTTCAATGGGGCGTCTGGCTGGGCGACTGCGCGTCGGCATCATCCCGACCGTCGCACCCTATCTGTTGCCGTTGGTGATCGGCGACCTCGCACGCACGCACCCCGATCTCGACCTCAACGTTCGCGAGGCGGTCACACAAAAGCTCGTCGAGGAACTGCGCGACGGCCGCCTCGATGCCGCCATCGTCGCGCTGCCGATCTCGGAGCCCTCACTCGTGGAGGTCGCGCTCTTTTCGGAAAGCTTCCTGCTCGTGCGGCCGCGCGCCAATGCGCACTTGCCGGTTCCCGATGCAAAGGCGCTCGCCGAGATGCGGCTGCTCCTGCTCGAAGAGGGACATTGTTTTCGCGATCAGGCGCTGTCGTTCTGTGCGATCGACTCGGCATTGCCGCGCGACCTCCTGGACGCCAGTTCGCTCTCCACCCTCGTGCAAATGGTCGGTGCCGGAATCGGCGTCACCCTCATTCCGGAGATGGCGGTCGCCGTCGAGACGCGCTCGGCGGCGGTCGTGGTCGACCGTTTCGAGGAGCCGCAGCCGAGACGCACGATCGGCATGGTTTGGCGCAACGCCAATCCGCTGGCACGCCAATTCACGGAGATCACGCAATCGGTTCGGCGTTCGGCGAGCGCGCTCTCCGAGCCTGCGGGCAAGCGGGCACGACCGCGCCGCACGCCGAGGCGCTGAGCCGCAGGCAGGTGGCGGATGGCGCGCCGTTCAGGCCTTGCCTTCGGTCTCGAACATCGTGCCGGCGAGTGCCTCGCGCGGCGCCTTGCCGGCCCAAACCACGAACTGGAAGGCCTGATAATAGCGCTCGCATGCATCGAGGGCGGCTTCGAGCAGCGCCTCGCACTGCTCGCGGCTGGCCACCGCATTGTTCAGCATGAGACCATGGCGATAGAGAACGAGGCCGTCGCTCGGCCAGATGTCGAAATGACCGAGCCAGAGTTGCTCGTTGATCTGGGCGATGAGGCGGTAGACCTCGGCGAGGCGTGCCTCGGGCACCTTGAAGTCGAAGGCGCAGGCAACGTGCAGGGTCTCGAGATCCTGACGCCAGTTGAAGGAAAGCTGGTAGTCGGTCCAGCTGCCGGCGACGGCCAGAGTCAACTCGTCTTCACCGCTGCGCTCGAATGCCCAATCGTGGGCGCCCGCGATGCGCTCCAGCTTCTCGAGGGGCGTCGAGCGGTTGTCAGCCTTCAGCGTCACTCCAGCCATCGATGCCTCTCGAATTCGAAGCTGACCCGGTGTTCAGGGCCGAGCGCCCCGTCCATCGCCAGCTAGACCCGCTGGCCGACGAGTCGCAACCTTGCGCCCGGCGCTGTCCACGCGAAATGGCCCTTGGCCACGACGACAGCCCTGCCGCCGGACCTGCGCCAGGCCCCACGCTCAGCGATTTCCGGCATGTTCGGGTGGAACCGGACCGAGGCGCGCTTCCAACACGGCCAAGCGCTCGGCGAGGCGCGCATTCTCGGTGCGGGCACGCTCTGCCATCTCGCGCACGGCCTCGAACTCCTCGCGCTGCACGAGATCCATGTCGCGCAGGAAGCGCTCGGCCTGGCTGCGCATGACGGCCTCGACCTCCGCCTTCATGCCCTGGGCGGCGCCTGCAGCGTCCGTCATGAGCTTGGCGAGTTCGTCGAGCAGGCGATTCTGGGTCTGGGTCATCGAAGCTCCCTTGCTCCTGGCGTCGCAGCCGGACAGACGGTTGCCGGGCACGAGGTTCGCGGGATCGCGCGAACATGGACAGGCCATTGCGGCACGACTGTGGGCACGACCGCCGCATTGGCCACACCGGGCGCACTACTCCCCAGTTTCGTCGGTGACAACCCCACGCTCGAGGGGCGCGAATCGGCGGGACGGACACACCCTGCCCGGGTTGGTCGAACTTGACTTGCGGTCGGAGCCAAACCACCCTCCGCGCGCCGTGGCTGGCGCTCGCGCGAGCGCCGCTGACAGCCGACGAGGGACGAGCCATGACCGTGACGATCCTCTTTGCCGCAGGGACACTCGCGCTCTCCGCGCTCGTTTTCGTTGCGCCCGATCCGGTGGCGTTCCAGATCGGGCCGCTCGCTGTGCGGTGGTATGGTGTCGCCTATATGGCGGGTCTGCTGATCGGCTGGTTCTACGTGCGCCGGCTGGTGGCGAGCCCGCGGCTCTGGGCCGATGAACGCGCCCCGCTCACGCGCGATCAGGTCGATTCACTGCTGCTCTGGGTGACTTTCGGCGTGGTGGTCGGCGGGCGGCTCGGCTACGTGCTCTTCTACAATCCCGTATTTTTCGCCCAAAACCCGCTGGAGATTCTTTCCGTCTGGAAGGGCGGCATGTCGTTCCATGGCGGCCTGCTCGGCGTCACGTTCGCGCTCCTCGTATTCGCGCGGCTCAACGACACCTCGTTCTTTTCACTCACCGATATCGCGAGCGCTGCGGTCCCGATCGGCCTCTTCTTCGGTCGCATCGCGAATTTCATCAACGGCGAGGTCTACGGGCGGCCGAGCGACGTGCCCTGGGCGATGGTGTTCCCGCGCGAAGTGCTGGCACCAGCCGACGAGGTGGTGGCCCGCCATCCGAGCCAACTCTACGAGGCGGCGCTCGAGGGGATCGTGCTCTTCCTCATCGTGCGGATGTTCACGCACGGGCGCCTGGCGATGCGCTGGCCGGGCTTCGTCACCGGCGTCTTCCTCATCGGCTACGGTTTGGCGCGCGGTTTCTGCGAGCTCTTTCGGGCCTACGATCCCGACCACATGCTGGCACTGCACCCCTTTGTGACTCCCGGGATCGTCTATTCGATCCCGATGGTGCTGGTCGGGGCCTACCTCGTACACACACGGCGCTTCAAGGCGGAATCGCAGGCGCTTTCGGCGGGGCGGACGGGGCGTAGCCGTGGATGAATCCGATCTTGGCGAGGGCGCTCTTGCACAGGGAGCCGAGCCCATCCGCTGCGAGATCGTTCGCCGGGTGGCCTCGGCCGGTGCCGTTGGCGTCGGCGTCGACGCGTACATGGACCTATGCCTCAGGGGAGATGGGGTCGGCTACTATCGTCGCCAGACGGCGCTCGGGCGGGGCGGCGATTTCGTCACGGCGCCGGAGATCAGCCAGGTTTTCGGCGAGCTGATCGGCATCTGGTGCGTGCTCGCGTGGCGGTGGATGGGCGAGCCGGACGCGATCCGGCTGGTCGAGATCGGGCCGGGACGCGGCACGATGATGCGCGACATCCTGCGGGCCCTCAAGGTCGCGCCAAAGCTCCGCCAGCAGCTCCGGGTCGAACTGCTCGAGGTCAGCGAGGCGCTCGAAGCCACGCAGCGCGCGATACTCGCGAACAGCGACGTCGCCATCACCTGGAGCACGCCGCCCGCCAGTCGCTTCGAAGGTGCCACCATCCTGGTCGCGAACGAATTGCTGGATGCGCTCGCAATCCATCAGGCGGTTTGGGTCGAGGGGGCCTGGCATCCAAGGATCGTCGTGGCGGGGGCCGACGGGCGGCTCGGCTTCGGACACGCCGCCGACGCCATAGCGCCACCCCCGCTCGTGGGCGCGTCGGCCAACCATTCCGGCCGCGAACAGCCAGCCGAAGGCACGATCACCGAATGGCGCATGCTGGGCGCATCCGGTGCGGAACCGGACAGCAGTCTCGTCGGCATGCTCTCTCAGATGGCCGAAGGCGGCCCCTTTGCCGGGCTGCTCGTCGATTATGGCTACGATGGTCCGGCGCCGCTCGGCGATACACTTCAGGCCGTGCGCGATCACCGACACGTCGATCCGCTCGAGGACCCGGGCCTGGCCGATCTCAGCGCGCTGGTCGATTTCGCGGACCTGCGCCGGCAGCTCGGTCAGGCGGGTCTCTCGGCAACGGCCAGCCTCACACAGGGCGAGTTCCTCACCGCACTCGGCATCGGGGCGCGTGCCGCGCGGCTCGTTGCGGCGGCGAGCGACGCGGGCGCGGTCAACCGCATCGAGAGCGGCGTTCACCGTCTCCTCGCGCCGAACGGAATGGGCACTCGATTCCGGGCGATCGCCGTGCACAATGGCCAGACGTCGCCGCCACCGTTCCCGGCCTAGGCAGCGGCGATCGTTGGGGAGGTGACAATGGCGGAATACCTGACGGGCCGCGACCTTGCCGGCGCCGGCGGTGCGCACCACGCCTTCTTCACACGGCGCGGAGGCGTTTCGGACGGTCTCTACCGGAGCCTCAACGGGGGCGTCGGCTCGAAGGACGACCGGACCGCCGTTGCCGAAAACCGCGCGCGCATGGCCGTTGCGCTCGGCGTCGATCCCGAACGCCTGCTGACGCCCTACCAGATCCATAGCGCCCGCGCCGAGATCGTCGATGAGCCCTGGCGGGATCCCGCGAACCGGCCGCAGTGCGACGCCCTCGTCACGGCGACACCCGGCCTTGCGATCGCCGTCAATACCGCCGATTGCGCACCCGTGCTGCTTCACGATCCCCTGGCCGGGGTCGTCGGGGCGGCACATGCCGGCTGGAAGGGGGCCGTCGCCGGGGTCGTCGAGGCCACGGTTCTGGCAATGGAATCATGTGGCGCGCGACGTGATTCGATTTTCGCGGCCGTCGGCCCGTGCATCTCGGGGCCGAATTACGAGGTGGGCGAGAGGTTTCGCACAGAATTCCTGGAGCGCGACCCCGAGGCCGCCGGTTATTTTCTCTTGCCGCACGCCGAATCGAAGCCGCACTTCGATCTGCCGGGGTATGTCACAGGCCAGCTCGCACGCCTCGGAATTGCGCAAATCGAAGCTGTTTCGGCATGTACCTACCAGGATCCGGAGCGCTTCTTCAGCTATCGCCGCTCGACTCATCTCGGCGAACCGGACTACGGGCGCCAAATATCCGCCATCGTTCTGGTCTAAAGGTTTGTCCACAGCTCGTACCCGGTCCATCGACCGGGCATGCCCAGGCGCCAAAGTTCGTTGCGCGTTCAAGGCTGGACGAGCGGGGGTCCGAGACGTACCAAGAATGGTGGGGTAGCGGTCGTCGGAGTGCGTTCAAGTCGCGCGTAATCCTGCAAATGCTTCGGAACGACCGAGCAGGACGAGATCAAAAGGGGGTATCGAGGTGACGCGCGCAATTGGATGGGCACAGCCCAGGAATTTGAGGCCGTTCGCGCTCGCTGCGTGGGTCGGCTTGGCCTCTTTCACGCTCGCAGGCTGCGAGACAATGGGACTGTTCACGGGGGGCGGTGACCAACAGCTCTCGGCTCAGGTGCCGCAGTCCGGCCAAATGGTGCGCAAGTCGGTGGCGTTCACGACGCCCGTCTTCGGCGCACCGGACAAGATTTCCAAACAGCTCGAGGCGGCCGTGGTCGCCGAAACGGAGCGCCTGCTGGTGCCCGTGGTCAAGACCGCAGGCGTCAAGGCCGACTACGTCGTGCGCGGGTATGTGGTGGCCGCGCCGGGTACCGCCGGCACCGAGCTGTCCTACATCTGGGACGTCCTCGACGGCACCGACAAGCGCGTCCATCGCATCACGGGCAAGCGCGTGATCGCCGGCGCCGCGCAGCGTGATCCATGGGCCTTGGTCAGTGCGGCCGAGTTGCAGGCTGTCGCCACGCAGACCGCCACCGATCTCGCGGCCTTCATCCCGGCGACACAGGCCCCGGCCCCCGTCGCTCCGGCAAGTACCGCACCGGCGATCGCGCAGACCGGAGCCGGTCAGCCGGCGTTGGCCCAGGCCCAGCCCACGCCGCTGGCGCCGCAAGCCGCCGCCGCCAGCCAGACGGCGCAGCCGCAACAGGCCGTGGTTCGCGCCGCGCCACAGCCAGCTGCGAGCACCGCTCAGCCGATCGTCGCGATCGTGCCGCCCGTGACCGGTGCGCCCGGTGACGGCAACAACTCTCTGGCGGGCGCGCTCCAGCGCCATCTCGCCAAGAAGGGCATCCGCACGACGGCCTCGGGCGGCGGCGAATTCTATACCGTCAAGGGCAGTGTTCAGATGGGCCCGCCAACGGCCGGCAATCAGGCGATCCGCATCGAATGGGCCGTCCTCGACCCGAGCGGCAAGCACGTGCGCACGGTCGTACAGCGCAACACCGTGCCGCAGGGGGCTCTCAACCAGGCTTGGGGGGCGACCGCCGAAGGAGCCGCCGAAACTGCGGTGCCGAGCATCATCAGCATCATCCAGCAGCGCCAGCAGGCCCAGGCCGGACGCACCACGAACGGATGACGGACGGCACCCGCCCACCCGTCTCGCGGATGTGCACAACAGACGAAATATCAGCGACCCGGCCGGTTTACACCGCCGGGTCGCATTGCTATGAGCCGCATCGAAGCGTCATGATCCCGTCACGTCGTCGCGGCGGACTCGCGGATCGGACCGGCGCCCTGTCGTTTCGAGGTCAACTTCGTCCAGCGCTTGCGGGAATCGGGGCGGCGCTGGAACCTCGGGCGGCTGTTCCAGGCCGGTGCGCGTGGCGATCGTGCAGGGAGTGACCGCCATGAAGATCGTCGCTGGCAACAGCAATCCGCCCCTGGCGCGAGACATCTGCAGCTACCTCGGGATCGAACTGACGAAAGCAACCGTCAAGAAGTTCCCCGACAAGGAAATTTTCGTCGAGATCGAGGAGAACGTGCGCGGCGAGGACGTGTTCGTCCTGCAGTCGACGTCGGCCCCGGCGAACGACCACCTCATGGAACTGCTCATCCTGATCGATGCCCTGAAGCGGGCATCGGCACGGCGAATCACCGCGGTGATGCCCTACTTCGGATATGCCCGCCAGGACAGGAAGCCAGCCGCGCGCACGCCGATCTCCGCCAAGCTCGTCGCCAACATGATCGAGCGGGCGGGTGCAAACCGGGTTCTGACGCTCGACCTCCACGCTGGCCAGATCCAGGGGTTCTTCGACATCCCGACGGACAACCTATTCGCGGCCCCCGTGCTCGTGCGCGACATCAAGGAACGCTACAGCCTCGACAACCTCACCGTGGTCTCGCCGGACGTCGGCGGTGTGGTCCGCGCACGGCTCATCGCAAAGCGCATCGGGGCGCCGCTCGCCATCGTCGACAAGCGCCGGCCGCGTCCCGGCGAGGCGGAGGTGATGAACGTCATCGGCGATGTCGAGGGGCACCGCTGCATCCTGGTGGACGACATCGTGGATTCCGGCGGCACGCTGATCAACGCCGCCATCGCCCTCATGGAGCGGGGCGCCCTCAGCGTGATGGGCTACATCACGCACGGCGTTCTTTCGGGTGAGGCCCTGAAAAGGATCGAGAAGTCGCCACTCGATCCGCTCGTCGTCACCGATTCGATCTATTCGAGCGAACCGCGCGAGCTGCCGGCCAACCTGCGTTTCCTCTCCATCTCTGCCCTGATGGGCGAGGCCATCCAGCGCACCGCCAACGAAGAGTCGGTCTCCAGCCTCTTCGACTAGGAGGTGCGCCATGGCCGAGCCGGCCCGGATCGATCAGGTGATACCGCCACGCGGGCATTGGAGTTCGGTCATCGAGGCCGGCGAAGTGCTCACCATCGTCGATCTCGAAGGTCAGCAGGCGGTCGATTTCCTGGTCTACGGGGCGGACGATCCGCTCGAGCGCTACCACGCGCCGAACACCTTGAAGGCCGCGGGCACGGTGATGCTGACCACCGGGCACGTGCTCTATTCCGATATCGCCCGCCCGCTCATGACGATCGTCGAGGACAGCTTCGGAGGTCACGACACGATCGGCGGTTGCTGCTCGGCGCCCAGCAACCGGATGCTCTATGGCACCGCCAACACGGGCTGTCGGGAAAACTTCCTTTCCGCACTTTCGGCCCATGGCCTCGGTCGGCGCGACATCGTGCCCAACGTCAATTGGTTCATGCGGGTGCCGGTCGGGGCGGCAGGGGATGCGGCGATCGCGCTCGGGGCATCCAAACCCGGTGATCGCGTGCGCCTGCGGGCCGACCAGAAAGTGATCGCCGTACTCTCGAACTGCCCGCAGGTGCTCAACCCCTGCAACAACTTCAACCCGACCGCGATCCGCGTCCTCGTCGGCTCGGAGTGAGTTGCAGGGATCGATGTCGCTCAGGGATTGAGGCGCACGATCTCGCTGTTGAGGCAAATCGCAAAGCTCACCCAGACCCAGTAGGGAACATAGAGCCAGCTCGCGAGGCGCGAATGCCGCCAGCTCGCGAACTGGAATGCGCCGATCACGGCCCACAGGACCCAGAGTTCGGCGAGCGCGAGCGTCATCAGGCGCTGGTCGAAGAAGAGATAGACCCAATAGGGATTGAGGACGAGCTGGGCGACCCAGAACAGCACCGCCCAGGACCCGGGCGAGCGGATCACGACGAGCCAGCCGGCAAGCGCACTCAAAACATAGAGTACCGGCCAGACGATGCCGAAGGCAGCGGGGTTCGGCATCCACGACGGCTTGACGAGAGCATCGTACCAGTCGCTCGCGCCGCCGGCAGGGCCGAGCATCGCGGCGAAGTAGGCCGAAGCCAGGGTCAGAGCAAAAAAGACGATGAACCACAGTATGTTGGCGAGTGTGCGCATGTCGTTCTCCCAGCGCGCCGGCCGGCGCGATCGGCGTGCGTCGCCGGAGTCGATTAGCACAGCGATGATCGGCTCACAGCTCGCGAGGAACGCGATACTCTGATTCCCTTGCAGCACATTTGCAGGGATCACGCACCGCTACGACCGGCGCTCGAGCACGGTGATGAAGAACCCGTCGGTCGCGGTTCGCGCCGGCGTCAGCAGCAGGCCATCGTGCGGACGCGGCCAGGCCGAAGGCGCCGCCCCGGCCATCGCACGCCACGCCCCTTCCAGGGGCAGCGGCGTGAACGTCGGATGCCGTTCGAGGAATGCCGCGATCCGCCCCTCGTTCTCCTCGCCAAGCACCGAGCAGGTGATGTAGCAGAGCCGACCGCCCGGCCGCACATGGCGGGCCGCCTCGGCTAGGATGGACGACTGCTCGGCGAGCCGCGCCGCGAGCGCTTCCGGCGTCAGGCGCCACTTGGCATCCGGCCGGCGACGCCAGACACCAGAACCGGTGCAGGGCGCGTCCACCACGACCCGGTGCATCCGGCCCGCGAGATCATCGAGGGCGCCATCGCCCGGCGCCCGCACCTGGACGTTGCGCGCCCCAGCGCGTTGGAGGCGTTCGTAGATGGGTTGCAGGCGCAGGCGATCGCTGTCATAGGCGAAAATCTGGCCTTTATTCTCCATGGCGGCAGCGAGCGCGAGGGTCTTGCCGCCGCCCCCGGCGCAAAGGTCGAGAACCTGCATGCCCGGCAATGCCTCGACAAGGGCCGCCACCGCCTGCGAACCCTGGTCCTGAACCTCGAAGTGGCCACGCTGGAAACCGGCCTCGGCCTGGACATTCGGTGTGCGGCCGCCGCCGTCCGGTGGCGCGATGCGAATGGCGGTCGAGACCAGGCCAGCGGGCGCGGCGCCGAAGCGCTCGAGAGTGCGCAGCACCTTTTCGGGTGTGCTCTTCAACGTATTGCAGCGCAGATCGAGCGGCGCGCGACGCGCCAGAGCCTCGCCCTCGGCGGACGCAGCAGCGCCGAACGCTTCAGTAAAGGCCGGCCAGAGCCAGCCCGGCACGTTGGCCCTCTCGTGATCGGCGATATGGAGCGGTTCCGTCGGCTCGAGGGCGCGCTGTTCACCCGCCGACAATGGCTCCGGGGCATGGTCAGTGCCAATGCACAAGGCGGCGATCGCCCCGACATCGAGGCCCCAGGTGTCGCGCAATGTCGCGAGCACCAACGCGCGGGGACTGTCGCTGCCCATACGGGCGGCCGCCGAGAGCCTGCGCCGCAAGGCATCGTAGACGAGATTGCCGATGGCGGAGCGGTCGCCAGCGCCGGCGAAGCGGTGCGCCCGGCCCCAGTCGGCGAGTGCGATCGCAGCCGGACGGTGGCGGTCGGCGACCTCCGCGAGGACCTCGATGGCAGCCGCGATGCGGCCGGCGGGTTTCATCTCTCGACCGCTCCGGGAGGCAACAGGGTTGTAGGGGCCGCGCGCGGGTGCAACGCCGAGCTGCTCAACTGACACCCGGATAGTTCGGACTTTCGCGGGTGATCGCGACGTCGTGGACGTGGCTCTCCCTCAGCGAGGCCGAGGAGATCCGAATGAAGCGTGCTTTTTCGTGCATTTGCCCGATGTTGGCGGCGCCGACATAGCCCATCGACGAGCGCAGGCCACCGACCAGCTGATGCAGAACGCTGCCGACCGGTCCCTTGTAGGGGACCTGCCCCTCGATGCCCTCGGGCACCAGCTTGAGCTCGTCCGAGACCTCCTTCTGGAAGTAGCGATCCGCCGAGCCGCGTGCCATGGCGCCGACCGAGCCCATCCCGCGATAGGCCTTGTAGGAGCGTCCGTGGTGCAAATAGACCTCGCCCGGGCTCTCGTCCGTGCCGGCGAGGAGCGAGCCGATCATGACCGCGTCGGCGCCTGCCGCGATCGCCTTGGCGAGATCGCCCGAAAACTTGATGCCGCCGTCGGCGATGACCGGAACGCCGGCCGCGCGTGCCACCGAGACGGCCTCGAGGATGGCTGTCAATTGCGGAACGCCGACGCCGGCGACAATGCGCGTCGTACAGATGGAGCCGGGCCCGATGCCAACCTTGACCGCATCGGCGCCGGCATCGATGAGCGCCTTGGTTCCTTCCGCGGTCGCCACGTTGCCCGCCATCACCTGGGTCGCGTTCGACAGACGCTTGATCGCCTCGACGGTCGCGAGCACGCGCGAGGAATGGCCGTGGGCGGTGTCGACGACGATGAGGTCCGTGCCTGCGTCGATCAAGCGGCGGGAGCGCTCGAGGCCGTCTTCCCCGACGGTGGTGGCGGCGGCGACGCGCAGCCGGCCCTGCTCGTCCTTGCAGGCATTGGGGTTGAGGGCCGCCTTCTCGATGTCCTTGACGGTGATGAGGCCGATGCAGCGGAAATCGTCGTCGACCACCAGCAGCTTCTCGATGCGGTGCTTGTGCAGGAGGCGTTGCGCCTCCTCGCTGTCGACCCCTTCGCGCACGGTCACCAGATTCTCGTGCGTCATGAGCTCGGAAACCGGCTGCTCGAGGCGGCTCGCAAAGCGTACATCGCGGTTGGTGAGAATGCCGACGAGGCGGCCGCGCCGCTTGGGATCGACCACGGGGATGCCCGAGATGTGGTTCTCCTGCATCATGGCGAGGGCATCGGCGAGGGTGGCATCCGGCGCGATGGTCAGGGGATCGATGACCATCCCGCTCTCGAACTTCTTGACCTGACTGACCTGGGCCGCCTGCTTTTCAGGGCTGAGATTGCGATGGACGACGCCGATCCCGCCGGCCTGGGCCATGGCGATGGCAAGGCGCGCCTCGGTCACGGTATCCATCGCGGACGAGATGATCGGAATGTTGACGGCGATGGTGCGGGTCACCCGCGAAGCGACGTTGGCCTCGCCGGGCATGACGTCGGAGGGGCCGGGCCGCAACAGAACATCGTCGAAGGTCAGCCCCATCGAGCCATCGAGGCCTCGCAGTGTATCGCTCATGGTGCGATCTCCTCTTGCCGGATGCCGACGCCCGGAGCCACTGCCGTGCGTGGCCCAAATACACGCGATCCATGGCTGCTGGCAATCTTGCCCCGCGCGCACCCCACGAGACGGTTACTCAAGCGGCTGTTTCGCCACTGCCTTCCAGAGCCGGCCCGCGAAAACCTGTGGCCAGGACATAGAGCTCGGCCGAATCGGCCCTGCTGGATGGCGGCTTGACGTGGCGCACGGTCCGGAAATGCCGTTTCATCGTTGCCAACAGTTCGCCTTCCGTGCCCCCCTGCAGCACCTTGGCGAGAAAAAAGCCGCCCGGCGCGAGAATTTGCAGGGCGAACGCGAGCGCAACCTCGCAGAGCGCCATGATGCGCAGGTGATCGGTGGCGCGGTGGCCGGTGGCGGGAGCGGCCATGTCCGTCAGCACCCCATCGGCCCGCTCGCCCCCGAGCGCGTCCAGGAGCGCCCGTTCGGCCCCGTCGGCCATGAAATCCATGGTCAGGATCGTGACACCCGGGATCGGCTCCATCGGCGAGATGTCGAGGGCGATCACCCGCCCCGCCCCCGCCTCCCCATCTGCCCCGGTGCCAGCGGCCGCCACGCGCGCGGCCGCCACCACACTCCAGCCACCCGGCGCGGCCCCGAGGTCGACTATGCGCATGCCCGGCTTCAAGAGGCGATGACGCTCGTCGATCTGCATGAGCTTGTATGCGGCGCGCGAGCGCAACCCCTCACGCTGGGCAGCCTCGACATAAGGGTCGTTGAGCTGGCGCTCGAGCCAGAGCTTGGACGAGAGCTTTCGCCCGCGTGCCGACTTGACGCGTGTCGTCAGCTGGCGGTTCGCGCCACTGGCCGCGCCTCGACCCGAGGTCTTGCCGGTGCCCTTGGCCGGCCCCTTGCCCCGGCCACCGCCGGCCCCACCCGCCGCGTTCATCTTCCGCCTCCACGGCGCGAGCGGCGGCGGCGTTGCTCGATGTTGAAGAGACCGTCCTCACTCATCAGGGTGGTCAGTATGCCCTCCCGAAGCCCGCGATCCGCCACCCGGAGGCGCTCGGCGGGCCACATCCGCAAAAGGGCCTCGAGGATGGCGCAGCCCGCCATCACGAGGTCCGCACGATCGCGGCCAATGCACGGCTGGGCGATGCGCTCGCCGTGGGTCATGTCGACCAGGGCGCTCGAGACGCGCGCAACGTCGGCAACGTTCATCCAATAGCCGTCGACGCGCTGGCGCTCGTAGCGCGGCAGCCCCATGTGCACACCGGCGACGGTGGTGACCGTACCGGAGGTGCCGAGGTGGTGGAAGCGGGCGCCGGCCAAGCGCCGACGAAGCTCGTGATCGCGCTCGAACGGCTCGAGCATGGCGAGGACGTCGCCAACCATCTCCTCGAACACGGGCCGCGTCACCGGGCGATCGACGTAGCGCTCGGCCAGCGTGACGACGCCGACGGGAAGCGACGTCCAGGCGGCGATGCTGTCCTGCAATGCATGGCGCAGGGCTGGACCGCGACGCTCGCGCGCCGCGCCGCCGGCGACCCCGTCCGATAGATCGAGCCAGATGATTTCCGTGGAGCCGCCGCCGATGTCGAAGACGAGCGCCCAGTCGCATCCCGCATCGATCAACGAGGCACAGCCAGAGACCGCCAGCCGGGCCTCGGCCTCGCGCGAGAGGATTTCGAGACGCAGCCCGGTCTCCTCGGCGACCCGTTCAATGAAAGCTTCGCCGTTGACCGCGATCCGGCATGCCTCGGTCGCCACCAGACGAGCGCGGCGGACACCACGGCGTTCGAGCTTGTCCGAACAGATCCGGAGCGCCTCGATCGTGCGTCGCATTGCCTCGTCCGAGAGGAACCGGCTCTGGGCGACGCCCTCGCCAAGGCGAATGACCCGCGAAAAGGCGTCGATCACGTAGAAGCCGCGACGGGTCGGTCGAGCAACGAGGAGGCGGCAGTTGTTCGTGCCGAGGTCGAGAGCACCATAGAGGTGCTCGGCCTCGGGCAATCGGGGCCCCGACCTGCGAAAGGTTGGCGAGCCGGCTAGGGGTTCGGCGGGCTTGGAGGCGGCGGGGCCGGAGGGGCCGGTTTCAGCGCGGTGAGCGGAACCGGTCGGCAAGGAACGCGACTGGGGCGAAAGAGCCTCGGCCTGCACGTCATTCTGGGGGGGTGGCGGGGCAGCGATGCTCGCTCCATTCTCTGCCTCGGGTGCACGGGAGCGCCCATTGCCGCGTCGGCGGCCGCGACGCCGTCTTTTCCTTCGCCCCTCGCCTGCCCCCTCCGCGCCCGCCTGCCTCGCGTCGCCGCGCCCCGCCCCGAGAGGAGGGCCGCCCGTGAGGCCGGCCGGGGGAGCGCCATCGCCCATCCCTTGCACTTCACATCATCCTCGGCACCTGGAATCCATTCCCTCGGGGATGGGCGGCAAGCCGCGTCATCAGGCGCTGCAAATCGAAGTCTTGGCATGAGAATAACAAAACCGAGGCCGCGGTAAAGCACGCGATCGCAGCACCCACAGGGCGGGCACCGCGCCGGTCTCGAGCAGGCTGCAATGTGTGGTGCGGAACGATGGGGCGACCGGGGGACGCGCTGGAGCGCAAGCGCGAGGCGCGCTGGGGCGCGGCGCTTGAAGTCGGCAGCGAATGTGGCTAAGAGCAGGGGTCCTACCATGGACTGTCGTTCCTGCGGGCCATCGAGGCCGGGCGCGACGGTGGCGACCACCGCGTCGGAATGCCGATGCTGGGGAATAGGTTAATGGTAGACCAGCGGACTCTGACTCCGTTAGTCCTGGTTCGAGTCCAGGTTCCCCAGCCAAACACCCATCGCCAAACGTCGCACACTCGAGTGCCGGCGGCCAGCCGACGCCGCCGATGGGCGAACGTGTTCTCCGAACCTCTCCCAGAGGCGCCTTGCACCCTGCGCCATTGCCACCGAACCAGGGGGCCATGCCAGCGGCTTTGACCACACGAACCCTGTCGCGACCCCGACGAGCAGGTGCCCTGCAGTGCATCCAACGCACCCGGAGAACGATTCTTCGCTCGCGGAGGCCCAACTTGGCATTGCCAAACTGAATTGCCGGGGTTTACTCTGACGCAATTATGTTCCGGACGCACAACCCTCCGCCTGCCACACAGGCCGGTGCCGTGCCCGGCGCGAGACCTTTCAGTACCGTCGACCGTCGCTTGGGAGAGAACGCAATGTCGGGTCAATACACAGGTCTGCCACTCGGGCGGCGCACGCTGCTCAAAGGCGCCTTCGCCGCCGGGCTGGTTTCGGCGACAGGGTTCGCCTCAGCGCGCGCGGCCAGCCCCAAGAAGGGAGGCAAAATCGTCATTGCGACGATCGGCGGGGCGGCGAGCGACACACTCGATCCGCGCACCATCACGTCGATCGGTCACGGCGTCATGGGCTTCACGCTCGGCAACTGCCTGACCGAGATCGGGCGGAACAACGCCCTGGTCGGCGAACTGGCCGAAAGCTGGGAGCACTCCGCCAATGCGACCGTCTGGAAATTCCAGCTGCGCAAGGGCGTGACCTTCCACAGCGGCAAGTCGATGACGTCGGAGGATGTCGTCTACTCCCTCAACCTGCATCGCGGCGAGGCCTCGACGTCCGGGGCGAAAGGCCTGCTGAGCGGGATTTCCGACATCGCGGCCGACGGCCCGAACGCCATCGTCATCACCATGAGCGGGCCGAACGCGGACGTGCCGCAGCTGCTCTCGGATTTCCATCTCCTCATCGTTCCGGCGGGGACCACCGACTTTGCCGCCGCAGATTTCACCGGTCCTTACAAGTTGCAGCGCTTCGAGCCGGGCGACCGGCTGCATGCCGTGCGCAACCCCAATTATTGGAAGGCGGATGCCGCGCACGTCGATGAGGTCGAGATCCTGTTCGTTGCCGATGTCACGGCGCGCACCAGCGGGCTGCTGACCGGCGAAATTCACATTGCCGGACGGATGGATCCGAAATCGGTTGGTCTCGTCAATGCGGCACCAGGGGTCCATGTCGAAGCGCATCCCGGACCCGGCCATCGGCCGCTGCTGATGGCCTGCGACCGCGCTCCTTTCGACAACCTCGACCTGCGCCTCGCGGTGAAATACTCCCTCGACAGGGTGGAAATCCTCGACAAGGTGATGGCCGGCCTCGGCTCGATCGCAAACGACCACCCCATCCCGCCGTTCGATCCGTTCCATGCGGCCGACATCCCGCAGCGCTCGTTCGACCCGGACAAGGCGAAGTTCCACTTGAAGAAATCCGGCTTCGACGGCGTGCTGCCACTCAGCACTTCGAACGTCGTCTTTTCCGGCGCCGAGACCATGGCGGCGCTCTTCCAGCAGTCCGCCGCCAAGGCGGGGCTCAAGGTCGAAATCATCCGCGAGCCGTCCGACGGCTTCTGGAAGAACGTCTGGCTCAAGAAGCCATTCGTCGGCGGCTCGTGGGGCGGACGGGCGACGGCGGACATCATGCTCTCGACCGCCTACAAGTCCGATGCCCCCTGGAACGACACGCACTGGAAGCGCGCCGACTTCGACGCGAAACTGGCAGCAGCGCGCGGCGAAACCGACTTTGCCAAGCGCAAAGCGATCTACCACGACCTGCAGGTGATGATCCACGAGGACGGCGGCGCGGCGATCCCGTTCTTCAACAACAACGTCGATGGCCTGCGTGACACGGTGAAGGGTTATTATCCCTCCGGCGCTTACGAGCTTTCGGGCATGCGCGTTTCCGAACGCGTCTGGCTGGATGACGCGTAAGCGGGCATGAGGCAACTCATCGGACCGGTGCCGCGAAGGCTGCTGGCGGGCGTGGCGACGCTGTTCCTCGTCTCCATCATCGTCTTCGTCGGCACCGAGATCCTGCCGGGCGATCTTGCCGATGCGATCCTCGGCCAGCAGGCGACACCGGAGGCGGTGGCGGCGCTGCGCGAGCAGCTCGGCCTCGACCGGCCGGCCTACCAGCGGTATCTCGACTGGCTCGGCGGGGTCCTCACCGGTGACCTCGGGCGCTCGCTGGCCAGCGGGCGCGAAGTCTCGGAGCTGATCTCGGGGCGGCTCGAGCGCTCGCTGCTGCTGGCGGCGGTCGCGGCGGCCATCGCCATTCCCCTCTCGATCGGGCTCGGGCTGCTGGCCGCCCTCTATGAGGACCGGCCGGCCGACAAGGGGATCTCGATCGTCACGCTGGCACTCGTCTCGGCGCCCGACTTCCTCATCGGCTACCTGCTGCTCTCGGTGCTGGCGGTGCAGTTCGGCTGGTTTCCCGCGCTCTCGCGGCTGACGGACACGATGAGCCTTGGCCAGCAGTTGCACGCCATCGCCCTGCCGTGCCTCACGCTGTCGCTCGTCGTCACGGCGCACACGATGCGCCTCACGCGCACCGCGGTGCTCTCGGTCATGAACCAACCCTACGTGGAGATGGCCGAACTCAAGGGCGCGAGCCGACGGCGGGTCATCCTCCATCACGCGCTGCCGAACGCGCTCTCGCCGATCATCAGCATCGTGATGCTGACGCTCGCCTATCTCGTCGTCGGCATCGTGGTCGTGGAGGCGGTCTTCAACTACTCGGGCATGGGGCGTCTGATGGTCGATGCCGTGGCAAAGCGCGACATGCCGATCGTGCAAGCCTGCGGGCTCATCTTCGCCTCCATCTACGTCGTCCTCAACATGCTCGCCGACGTCTTTGCCATTCTGACGAACCCGCGCCGGAGGCGGCCCAAATGAGGAGGCTCTGGCGCCAGTTCGATCGCTCGGCCCGGATCGGCGGAACGATCGTGGTCACCTTCCTGGCGGTCGCATTCCTCGGGCCAATGCTCTCGCCCTATGGCGAGTTCGAGATCGTCGGCTCGGTCTGGGAGGGGCCGAGCGCGCGACACTGGCTCGGCACCGACAGCGTCGGGCGCGATATGCTGACGCGGATCCTGGCCGGGGGCCAGCTGACGGCGATCGTCTCGTTCCTTGCGACCACTGGCGCCTTCCTGATCGGCTGCCCGCTCGGCATCGCGGCGGCCGTGCTCGGGGGCTGGTTCGACGTGATCGCGAGCCGCCTCGTCGATGCACTGATGGCATTCCCGACCCTCATCCTCGCGTTGATCGTGCTCTCGGCGCTCGGGACGAGCCTGCCCGTGCTGGTGCTGGTCATGGCCGCGCTCGCCTCGACGGTGGTGTTCCGCCTGACGCGAGCGGTCGCGGCCGACATCGTGGCGATGGACTACGTGGAGGTCGCACGGCTCCGGGGCGAGGGGATGGGCTGGTTCCTGCTGCGCGAAGTGCTGCCGAACGCGGCGCCGACCCTCATCGCGGAGTTCGGCCTCAGGTTCGTCTTCGCGGCCATCACGATTTCCTCCCTTTCATTCCTCGGTCTCGGCGTTCAACCGCCCTATGCCGATCTCGGCGGCATGGTGAAGGAGAACGCGCTCGCCATCACATTCGGGCGTTGGGCGCCGATCATGCCGGCGTTGGCCCTCGCCATTCTCGCGGTCGGCGTCAATCTGGTCGTCGATGGGCTCCTCAAGCGCAACGCCAACCTCGATATCCGCCAATGAGCGAACCGCTGCTGGAGATCAGGAGGCTCGTCGTCGAGGCGCTGACGCGGGATGCGGACGGCGGCGCGCACTGGCGCCCGATCCTCAAGGGTGTCGATCTTGCCGTCGCAAAGGGGGAAGTCGTCGGCCTCATCGGGGAGAGTGGCGCGGGCAAGTCGACGCTCGGTATCGCGGCGATGGGCTATACCCGGCGCGGCTGCCGCTTTGCCGGGGGAAAGGTGCGGTTCGGCGGGCGCGACGTGCTGACGGCCGGCGACGACGTCCTGCGGGGCCTGCGGGGGCGAAAAGTCGCCTATGTCGCCCAGAGCGCCGCTGCGGCCTTCAACCCCGCCCACCAGTTGCTCGACCAGGTGCTCGAGGTCACGCGCATCCATGGCGGCCTCGAGCGCAAGGCCGCGACGGCGCGCGCGCTGACGCTCTTCGAGCGGCTCGGGCTGCCCGATCCCGCGCGCTTCGGGGAGCGCTACCCGCACGAGGTCTCCGGAGGACAATTGCAGCGCGCCATGACCGCCATGGCGCTCGCCGGCGAGCCGGACCTCGTCGTCTTCGACGAACCGACCACCGCGCTCGACGTGACCACCCAGATCGACGTGCTCGCCATCGTCAAGGATGTGATCCGCGATCTCGGAACCGCGGCCATCTACATCAGCCACGATCTCGCGGTGGTCGTGCAGATCGCGGACCGCATCAAGGTCATGCGTCACGGGGCCGAAGTCGAGGAGCAGCCGACCGCGAAACTGCTCGAGCAACCGCGCGAGGGCTACACGCGCGAACTCCTCTCGGCGCGCCGGCACTCGCGCCCCGAGGCACGGGCAAGCGTCGGCCCGCTGCTCGTGGAAGCGCGCGGCGTCACCGCCGGCTATGGCCGTCTCGACGTGCTCCACGATGTCGGTTTCTCGCTGCGCTCGGGAGCAAATCTCGCGGTCGTCGGGGAGTCGGGGAGCGGGAAATCGACCCTCGCGCGCGTGCTGATGGGGCTGCTCAGACCTCGCGTCGGGACCGTGCTCTACAAGGGCGAGGTCGTTGCCGCCCGCCTCGGCGAGCGACCCCGCGATCTCAAGCGCCGGATGCAGCTGATCCATCAACAGCCGGACATGGCCTTGAACCCGCGCCAGACGGTGGAGGAGATCGTCGGCCGGCCGGCGCGCCTCTTCCACGGGCTCACGGCGGGCGCGCTCGCCCAGCGCGTGCGCGAACTGTTGGCCATGGTCGATCTTCCTGTCGAGATCGCGCACCGCTATCCGGGCCAGCTCTCGGGCGGTCAGAAGCAGCGCGTCTGCATCGCCCGCGCGATCGCGGCCGATCCAGAACTGATCATCTGCGACGAGGTGACCTCGGCGCTCGACCCGCTCGTGGCTGGAGAAATCATTCGCCTCCTGATGCGACTGCAGGAGCGGATCGGGGTGTCCTACATCTTCATCACCCACGACATCGATCTCGCGCGTGGCATTGCCGACGATGTGCTCGTCATGCGGCATGGCCGGGTCGTCGAGCATGGTCCGCGCGAGGTTATCTTTTCGCCTCCCTTTGCCGACTACACGCACCTGCTGGTCACCTCGACGCCCGAGATGCGGCCGGGCTGGTTGGAGGACGTGCAGCGCGAACGCCGGATGGCGTCAGCGGGGCACTAGCCATGAGTGCTTCGTAGAGGTAAATATATTTGACGTCACGCAACAGCCGCTGAGAGGCGGCCATCCTGGAGGGTCGAGACATGGGGCGCCGTGAAGGTCGGGCGCGTCAGCGCCGTGATACCACCGAGGGGCTGGGCCAGTTGGCGTGGCGCGAGGTGCGCAATCCCCACCCGCCAATCGAGATCCTCGACCCGGATCAATTGGACGCCATCCACGACACCTCGATGCGTGTCCTTTCCGAGATCGGCATCAGGGTGCTCGAGGGCGAAGCCCGCAGCCTCCTGCGCGCGGCCGGAGCGATGGTGGACGAAGCCAGTATGATGGTCCGCTTCGATCCCGGCCTTGTCGAAGAGATGGTCGGCTGGGCGCCGTCCGAGGTGACGTTGCACGCCCGCAATCCCGCCCGCAACGTGACGCTCGGGGGCAACCGGATCGTCTTTTCTTCCGTGATGTGCCCGTCGTTCGCCAATGATCTCGATCGCGGCCGACGGGCCGGGACCTTCGATGAAATGCTCGATTTCGTGCGCGTCGTGCAGGCCCTCAACGTGGTGCACCAGGCAGGCGGCGGCGGCTTCGAGCCACTCGACCTGCCGGCCGAGACCAGGCATCTCGATGTCGCCTACGCCCACGCCAAGCTGACCGACAAGACCTGGAAGGCCTGGTGCAACGGACGCGAGCGGGCGCGCGATGCCATCGCCATGGCCGGCCTGCTGATGGGCTGGAGCGAGGAGGAGATGGCGCGGCGCCCAGTGCTGACCGCCCCGATCAACACCAACTCGCCTTTGCAGATCGACATCCCAATGGCCGAGGGCATCATCGAGATGGCGCGGGTCGGGCAGCCCCTCGTCATCACGCCGTTCACGATGGCAGGCGCCATGAGCCCGGCCACCGAGGCCGGTGCACTCGTCGTGCAGAACTCCGAGGCGCTCGCGGGCTGCGTCCTGGCGCAGGCGGTGCGCAAGGGCGCGCCCGTCGTCTACGGCGCTTTCACCACCAATGTCGACATGCGTTCGGGCTCGCCCGCCTTCGGCACGCCGGTATTCGCCAAGGCGACCTGGGCGTCCGGACAACTGGCACGCCGCTATGGCCTGCCGTTCCGCTCGTCCAACAACACGGCCGCCAATCTGGTGGACGCACAGGCCGCCTACGAAAGCCAGATGTGTCTCTGGAGCGCGATCACGGCGCACGCCAACATCATTTTCGCGGCCGCCGGCTGGTTGGAAGGCGGGCTCTCGGGCTCGTTCGAGAAGCTGATCCTCGATGCCGAGATGCTGCAGATCCTGGTCAAGACCCTGGAACCCATCCAGGTGGACGAGGACACCATGGGATTCGCCGCGATCAAGGAGGTCGGCCCGGGCGGGCATTTCTTCGGTTCGTCACACACGCTCGCGCGCTACGAGCGCGCCTTCTACAGCCCGATGCTCAGTGATCGTCGGAATTACGAGACCTGGAGCGAGGAGGGACGCGAGAGCACGGCCATGATGGCCAACAGGCTCTGGAAGCAGTTGCTCGAGGAGTTCGAGGAGCCGCCGCTCGATGTCGCCGTCGACGAGGCGTTGCGTGACTACGTGGCGCGCCGCAAGCACGAGATCCTCGGACGCAGCGCGGCCTGAGCCCACTATCACGGCAGGCGAGCGCGGCAAACGGTAAGCCGGGTTGCCATGCGGCGGCTCGGCCGATATTGCGGGCTGGTGTCGTGCATGGCCGGATGCGGCCGACAGGGGCGGAAATCCCGAAGGTGTCGGAAATCGAGGACGAAACCATCAACGCGCTCGTCGGGCGTGCGATCCGCGGCTTCCGCGAGGAGCGATCGCTGACGATCCGTCGCTTGTCGGAGGTCTCGCGCGTTTCACCGGGCATGATCTCGCGGATCGAGGGCGGGCGCGTTTCACCATCGCTCTCGACCCTCAAGGCGCTCGCTGACGCCCTCGGCATGCCGCTCGCCAACCTCTTCCAGCATACCGCCGGCATCGCGGACATCTCGTACGTCAAGGCGGGGGGAGGGCTGCCCTCGCGGCGCTACCACGCCGACCACGAGCACGATTTCAGGCTTCTCGGTCATCACCGCGACGATGCCGTGCAATTCGAGCCTGCAATCGTGACGATCGAGCGCCGGGACGGGGACCGGCACCCCTTCTATCTCAGTCGGGGCTTCGTCTTCATCTACGTTCTGGAAGGCGAAGCCGTCTATGGCTACGGCGACGACAGGTTCGAGGTCGGGCGCGGCGACAGCGTCAGTTTCGATGCCTCCGTCCGGCACGGGTTCGTCGAACTGCTGACCCCGTCGCTGACGTTCCTCAGCGTTTTTGCCAAGCGGAACTAGTCGGGAAGGGTTCGGACCGGCTGGCTCGCTCGGCCGCTCGCGGGCAATCCCGACATCCCTTCCGGCATGCTCTGCATCACCGCCGCCAACCGTTCACGCTCGGCCGCCGTCAGATCGGGCAGCGGTCGGCGAACGCTCCCGCCGCGCCA
The DNA here is from genome assembly GCA_016125495.1 of Hyphomicrobiales bacterium. NCBI lineage: Bacteria > Pseudomonadati > Pseudomonadota > Alphaproteobacteria > Hyphomicrobiales > Hyphomicrobiales bacterium. The sequence continues at coordinate 72,640 of WGLQ01000008.1, forward strand.
GCCCCGCAACTGCATCGCCGCCTTGACGGTCTGCGGCTGGCCGAACTCCCTGGCGAGAGCCCGGTAGGGATACCAGCCGCGATGCAATTGGCCGGCGCGGCGCGCGTCGCCGTCGGCCATGCCATCATAAATTTCCCTAATGAGTTCCGGCAGCGCGCAGCTGTTGGTGGAACTCAGGCCGTCGAAGCCGGCTGCGAGCGGGGCCAGCATGGCGAGGTCCGAAGCGGCCAGCACCCTGATCCGGCCGACGAGGTTGGCGGCGATGCGATCTACCACGGTCGGTGACAGATCGCCCTGCTTCAGCGCGACGATACCGTCGAGGTCGGCGAGTTGCTCGAGGAGGGCGGGCGGCAGGGTCGGGCCGACGCCGGGCGCGTTGTATATCATGACGCCGAGGGGCGAGTGACGTGTCAAGCGTCGGAAAAACTCGACGACATGGCCATCGGTCACCTCGGACACATAGGGGGGCGTAACCATCGCCAGCCCCCCCAAACCTGCGGCCAGTTCCGTCAACTCCTCGACCACCCGCTGATCGGAGTGCGCGGTGCAGAGCAACACCGGGACACGGTCGCCGACCACCTCCATGGCGCGGCGGAAAAGGAGGGCGCGCTCCTCGACCGTCTGGACCGCGAACTCGCCATAGGTCCCACCAATGAGAATTCCATCGTAACCGAAACCGATCGCCCGCTCGATCGCTTCGGCCAGCGCATCGAGGAGCATATCGCCTTCGGCCCCGAACGGGGTCACCGTGATATTGAACAGACCCCGAACGCGCGCCCGCACCTCATCTCGATCCCGCATGGCCTCATCCTTCAAACGATCAGCATGTCGCGCGAAAGACCGCTGAGTTCGCGGCACCCCTCATCCTCGACGACCGCGGTGGCGCTGACGCCGACCGTGAATTTCCCGTAGATCCGCAGGGCTGGGGGCAAATGGAAGACCATCCCCTTCTCGATCGGCACGTCGATGCCCGAATAAAGACTCAACACATTTCCCTCTCCCCAATCCGGCGCGAAGGAAATGCCGATGCTGTAGCCCGTGCGCTTCTTGAAGTTCTCGGTGTAGCCGTAGCGATCGATCACGCCCTGGCAGGCCTCGTGGACCTCGGCGCACGTCTTTCCGGGGCGCAGTGCCGCAAGCGCCGCATCGAGCGCCTCGATGCAGCAGTCCATCATGCGCAGTGCCACATCGTCTGGTCTGCCGATCCAGGCGCTACGCATGAGGGTGGCATGATAGCGGTCGTGGCAGGCAGCCAGTTCGAGGAAGACGGGATCGCCGGGGCCGATGATCCGCCGGCGCCAGGTGCCATGGGGAACGCCGGAACGTTCGCCGCTCGACATTAGCGGCTCCATACCGACATATTCGCTCCCGGCCGCGATGGCGGCGCCCATCATGGCGGCAACGACATCGTTTTCGCTCGCGCCGACACGCACCGCCGCAAGGCCCGCGCTCATGCCGGCATCCGTATAACGCGCCGCCGTCTCGATCTTGCCGATCTCGGCGGGCGACTTCACCGCGCGCAGGCGCTCGACAACGCCGGCTCCGTTGCCAAGCTCCCCGCAGCTGGCGACAAGCGCCTTGTAGATCGCTATAGGAAGGAACCAGCCGCGCTCGTCGATGGCAAGGCGCCGGCCGCGCCAGCCGAGTGCATCGATGGCATTGACGGTCTCGGCCACCGGATCGGCGTTGTCGAGGTAGGGGCGAATATTCGTCAAATGGGAGTTGGCGACGAGATTGTTCAACTCGAGCTGGCGAACGATGAACACGGGCTCCCCGTCGACCGGAAGCAGCAGCGCCTGGTAGGTGTAGTAGCCGGGCGTCTGCTGACCCGTGAGGTAGTATATGTTCTCCGGGCCCGTAATGATCATCACATCGATGCCGCGCGCCGCGAGGCCCTCTCTGGCGCGGGCCATACGCGCGTCGAATTCCGACTTCGGAAAGGTCGCCTCCTTACCGGAGGCGACGACGGCGCCGGATACTCCCATGGCATTTCCCTTCCATTGTTGCGTTTGCCGGCTCGCCCGGCGGACGCGCCAGACGCCGAGAGCATGGAGCCCCGCGTCGGCCCGCCGTTCAGCCCTGGTAGTCTTTCTTTGCCCCGAGCATAGCTTGCGCGATGTCGCGATAGATGAGCGCCGAGCGCGTCAATTCCTCGACGGGAACGAACTCGTCCGGCTTGTGGGCAACCGCGAGCGCGCCAGGCCCAACGACCACACCCTCGGCACCCAGTGAGCGAAAATGGACGAGGTCGCATCCGCCCTGGAAGCCGCCGATCGAGGACTGGGGATTGCCGTGATGCCGGCAGGCGCCAACCGACGCCTCGACGATCGGATGGTCGCGAGCGGTCTCGGAAGCCGACCCCGTCGTCGGCCGGAAGCCAACGATGCCAGCGGTCGTGCCGGCTTCGCGCGCCGCCTCCTCGACGAGCCGGCGCAGGCCATCGAGCACGCGCTCCTCCTCCTCGCCCGGCACCATCCGACGGTCGAGGACGAACTCGCAGGCATCGGGCACGACGTTGTCGGCGACCCCGGCACTCGCGCGAACGACGGTGAGGCTGGCCGAGCCGACGAGATCGTGGGTTCGGGCACGCACCTTCTCGTGCTCGGCAACGATGCGCTCGAGCAAGGGAACAGAGCGCAGGATCGCGTTGACGCCGAGGTCCGGCATGCCCGAATGCGACGAGATGCCGTCGACGCGAACGATGGGGCGCAGGCTGCCCTTGTGTGCGGTCACGGTGCTGCACCCGGTCGGCTCGCCGATGACGCAATAGTCGATCGGGGCGGCGGTCCGGGCATAGGTTTTTGCGCCCTCGCTGCCGACCTCCTCGTCCGCGACGAAGACGCCGATCAGGGTTCCCGACCAGCGCTCCCGATCGGCAGCGAGCAGGCGAAGGGTTTCGAGCATCGCGGCGAGCGGGCCCTTGGCGTCGCAGGCACCGCGGCCATAGAGGCAGCCATCCTGCTCGACCAGCTTGAAGGGATCGCGCGACCAGCCGGAACCGGCAGGCACGACGTCGATGTGCGTGTTGAAGGCGAAGGACGGGCCCGGTCCGTTCGCGAGCACCCCGACAACGTTCGTGCGGCCCGCGCCGCAGTCGAGAAAATCAACCGCGAACCCCATCGACGACAGAATCTCGCCGATGTAGCGCGCGGCCTCGACCTCGCGACCCGGCGGGTTCTGCGTGTCGAAGGCCACGAGCCGGGCGAGTTGCATCTTCATACGCGCGATGTCTGGTGTCGACGTCATTTCGGCCTCGCGGCGAGAGGGAGTTGGCGGGGGACGCGTCAGGATTGAGGCATGCCGGTACGGGACCGGTGAGCGTGGGATGCGGCAACGCGTGGACGGAAAGCCATGGCATTCTGAAGATGGGTCCTGATGAGGCGTGAGGCCTTCCTCAGATCGTCCGCCTCGAGCGCGGCGATGATCGCGAGGTGCTCGTGACACCAGGTCTGCACACGTCGCATATTGTTGTAGTCCCTGTACTCCATCAGCTGGCGCAAGCGGTTCTGCTGAACGACTGCGGAGTGGAAATAAAAGTTGCCGGAGGCCTCTGCGATCATCTCGTGGAAATCGGCATCGATGCGATATGCCATGCGATTGGTGCGCTCGCCGATGGGCATGGCGAGAAACGCATCGTGGAGATCGCGCGCCCGCGCGAGCACACCGCAGGAGATCGAAAAGCCCTCGAGGAGCGGTATTTCCGGTTCGATGGCGAGGCGGAAGGCGTAACTGGCATCGCTGGCTTCCGGTGTCAGGAGGGCCGGGTTGAAGCGGAACCGGCCGCGCCCATGGGCCTCGACCACACCCTCGGCCTGGAGGTCGCGGAGGACCTTGTTGGAGAGGCGCTGGCTCACTGCATAGCGGCTGGCAAGCTCGCCAGCCCTGAACTCGGAGGCGAGGAAGCCACCGAGACGGTCGCCGACGATGCGATCGAAGAGCGCCGCCGCATCCGTCACCGGCATCTCGATCGCAGGCTCGAAGAGGTCGCCGGACGACGTGATGAGGAAATAACCTTTGTTGGGCCGCCATTCCACGATTCCTGCATCGCGCAGCGCGGCCAGCATACGGCGGACGGGCGTGCGGGACACGCCGAGACGATCGGCAAGGTCCTGCTCGCGAAGGTGGTCACCGGCGACGAGACCGGAGTTCTTGATGTAACCGATGAGCCGACCACGCAGGGATGAGTAGCCGAACTCGCCCCTGCTGCCCGCCTGCTCGAACACGTCCGTTGCTCCTGTCTCAAGCAATTCCTGATGGCTCCCAGGCGAATGCCTGGTCACCCGGTGGCCGGCCCGACCTGCCTTGGGGAACGGCACCGCGCCGGCAAACTGCATGATATTTGGTCTTCCATTGTACCCAAGTGCTGATAGGATACAATCGCGAAGTTGGGAGCCGCTGCGTCAAGCCGCGTCTCCCTGTGCGAACGGGCCGCCTTGCGGGTGACGGCCACGCGCGCTGTTGTCGTGTGATGGAGGAAAGACATGCGTCTGAAGCACTTCCTGGCACTTGCCGGCGGTCTCGCCGCCTTCTGCGCCGTGGCGCCGGCGGCATCGGCGGCCGAGGTGGCCGCCCCGGGCAAACTCGTCGAGAGCGGCCGGTTGACCTACGGAACGGCTGCCACCTTCCGACCGTTCGAGTACACGGTCGATGGCAAGCTGGTCGGCTTCGACATCGAGCTCGGCGCGCACATGGCCAAGCTCATGGGACTGGAGCCCAACCCCATGCCAATGGATTTCAAGGGCCTCATTCCCGCGCTCCAGTCCGGACGGATGGACCTCATCAATTCAGCCATGTACATCAAGCCGGAGCGGGCCGAGCAGGTCGATTTCGTTCCCTACATGCGGGTCGGCAACGAGGTCATCGTGCGCAAGGGCAATCCCCGTGGCGTGAATTCCAGGGACGACCTCTGCGGCGCCAAGGTCGCCGTCACACTCGGCGGGATCCAGGAGAATTACGCTCGCGAGGATGACGCCAAGTGCAAGGCCGCCGGCAAGACCGGAGTGGAAGTCATGACGTTCCCGACCGCGCAGGACAGCGCTCTCGCGGTCCGCACCGGCCGCGCCGATGCCTTCTACAATTCCACCCCCGGGGCAATCGTTCAGGTTGCCGAGGCGCCGGATGCCTACGAGATCGTCGGCACGACGTTCGCTGCCGATACGCTCATCGGCTTTGCCGTGCAGAAGGGAAATACCGACATGAAGGCGGCTGTCGAAGCGGCACTGAAGGCCGCCGTCGCGGACGGCACATACGCCACGCTCATGAAAAAGTACAATCTTCCCGAGGCGGTGTCGCTGTTCAACAACTAGCCATCCTTGGAGCCGCTCGCGCCAGCGGCATCAACGCGATGCCGAGGCGACCGTGCCCCGCTTCTCCGGTGGTGGCGCGTTGAGGGAAACGAAAGGGCGGGCGGCACGGTCGACAGGACCCGCCGCCCGCCCGACGGGCGGGGGTCTAGCAACCGGGCGTGCCCGACAGTCGATCCGTGTTCGACAGTCGCTGCGCGGGCGGCGTCAGGTTGCGATCAGAATTCGATCTGGAGCGATATTTGGACCGATGGACGCGCTGACCCTGATCCTGCAATACATAACATCCGCGAGCTTCTTCAAAGCAGCGATGTTCACGCTGTTCCTGACGATCATGGCGGTGCTGCTCGGAATCTTGTTCGGCCTCATCGTGGCGATCGCACAAGAATCCAAGATAAAACTCCTTCAACCGTTCGTCGTCGGTTACCTTTGGCTGTTCCGGGGCACACCCGTTCTCTTCCAGATCATATTCATCTACAATGTGCTGCCGCAATTCGGCATCCTGCTCTCGGGGTTCACATGCGCCATCCTGGCGCTCTCGCTCAACGAGTCCGCGTACATGTCGGAGATCCTGCGCTCCGGGCTCCAGGCGGTCGGACGCGGCCAGCGCATGGCCGGGCGGGCGCTCGGAATGCGTGATTCCCAGGTGATGACGCACGTCGTTCTGCCGCAGGCGCTGCGCATCGTCATCCCTCCGATCGGCAACCAGTTCATCGGGATGCTCAAGACATCCGCCCTCGTTTCGGTGATCGCGGTCGAGGAGCTGCTGCTGGTGGCCAACCAGACGGCAAGCGCGAATTTCCGCTACCTCGAGGCGCTGTCCGCCGCCGGGATCTATTATCTCATCTTCACCACCATCTTCATGATGCTGCAGTCCCGGATCGAGGTCTGGGCCCGAGGCAAACGAGGCCGGCGTGGGCGCGGCGCGAGGGCGGCAGGTTCCGAAACTCAAAAGGCGGCGGTCGGGAGTGCATCATGACAACGGCGACGCCGATCATCCGGGTCAAGGGCCTCAACAAGAGCTTTTCCCACCTCAACGTCCTCAAGGACATCTCGATCGACTTCAAGTCGGGCGAGACCGTCGTCATCATCGGACCGTCGGGATCGGGAAAGTCGACGCTGCTGCGCTGTCTCAACCTCCTCGAGGTGCCCGAGTCGGGAACCATCGAGTTCGACGGCAAACCCATCGACGCGCACCGCAAGGACGCCCACCTCGTGCGCCGCCAGCTCGGCATGGTGTTCCAGAATTTCGAGCTCTTCCAACACCTCACCGCACTGCAGAACATCATGCTGGCGCAGCGCGTGGTTCTGCAGGCCAGCGCCAGCGATGCGGAGGCCGTGGCGCGCGAGATGCTGAACAAGGTGCACATCCCCGAAAAGGCCGACAGCTATCCGGACGAACTGTCCGGAGGGCAACAGCAGCGTGTCGCTATCGCCCGTGCGCTCGCCATGAAGCCGAGGCTGATGCTCTATGACGAACCGACTTCGGCGCTCGATCCCGAGATGATAAAGGAGGTTCTCGACGTCATCCGCGAGTTGTCTGGCGAGGGCATGACCTCGATCGTCGTCACGCACGAGATGGGTTTCGCGCGCAGCGTCGCCGATCGCATCATCTTCATGGACGAAGGCCAGATCGTGGAGGACGCGTTGCCGGAAAAATTCTTCTCCGAAGCAGCCAAACCACGCACGGCGCGCTTCCTCAACCAGATCCTCCACCATTGAGACCCCCCATGCCGAGCCCCCGCTCATGAGCGCCAATCCGCGTCCGAGCGTCGCCCTCGGGGCCCGGTGGCTCAGCTACGAAGCAGGCTATGGGGTTCATACCGCGACGTCGGGGCCGATCGGCGGGCTTCGGGCCGTCTATCTGACGCTCGACTACGGGGATGTTCGCGGGCAAGGAGAGGTCAGAACCAACATCGCCTATCTCAACGGGCTCGATCAGGCAGAGATCGAGAAGGAAATCGCGGACAAGGTTCCCCGTGTCCGGCTCACGGATCGGCCGGGCGAGGATCGGGCCGGGCTCGACGCCCGGCTCGGCACTGCGTCCACGGGCGTGCGCCTTCTCCTCGAACTGGCGCTCGCCGACGCGGAGGCAAAACGGGCTGCAACGTCGGTCGCGGGGATGATGGGGGCGGAACCGGGACCGCTCGCCTCGACGACCAACCAGACGTTGTTCCTATCCACCAACGAGGCCATGCTCGAGCGTGCCCGCGCCTACCTCGAGCGCGGCTTCCGTCAGCTCAAGCTGCGGATGGGGCGTGGTACACCCGAGGGCGACATCGCGCGTCTCGAACTCCTACGCTCGAGCTTCGGCGATGAGGTGGTGCTTTCGGCCGACCTCAACGGGACGTGGAGCCGGGAGGATGCGCGCCGCTGGATGCCTGCGCTCTGCGACCTCGCGCTCGACTACATCGAGCAGCCGCTGACGGGCGACGACCACGAGGGTCTCATCGCGCTCGCGCGGTCATTCGATCTGCCGGTCATGCTGGACGAGAGCATCCTCGACATCGAGACCTGCCGCGTGCTGACGGCGCGCGAGCCACGGTTCATGGTCCACCTGAAGCTGGCCAAGCTCGGCGGCCTCGACCGTCTCGCCGAAGCGGTCCGGGTGGCGCGAGGAAATGGCGCGCGGATCATGATCGGTCAGATGAACGAGGGGGTTCTGGCAACAGCCGCGACGCTGGCGGCGGCCGTCGCGCTGGCACCCGAGCGAGCGGAGCTTTATGGCGCCGACAGGCTCGCGGACGACCCGTTCGAGGGCATGACGTACCACGCGGGGACGGTGGCAGTTGCCGGCGCGTTCGGTTTCGGCGTCACCCAGCGGCGAGAGATTCCATCCCTCGTTGCGGGAGAAGGCCTGCGATGACTTCCGCGCCGAGCATTCTGCTCACCGATGAGCCGCCTCGTATCGGCCTGCGCTATGCGGTTCTGGGAGCGCTCGCTGCATCGATCGCGCCTGCCGCCCGCTGTGTAGCCGTGGTTGGCCCGCCACCCGAGGAGAGTGTGCACGCGCGCCAGCACGTGACGCCGGTCGGCAGAAGGGAGGAGAATGGAATTCTCTGGCTCGAACGTGCCGGGGTCGCCTGGCGGCGCGGCGATCGTGCGCAGCGGCTCGAGGTCGAAGGGAGCACGCGCACCGTCTCGCTTTCCACCATCTGGATCGGCAGCCAGGCCGTTCTCACAGACGAGGCGAAGCGCGTTCTTGCCCATCTCGATGCGGACCGTCATGGGCGCCTTGCACTGCGGGCCGCGACAGATGCCCCGGCGTGGCTGAGAAACACGTCCCGATCGACGCCGGTTCCCGGCGCGCGGCGAACCAGCGTCACGGTCATCAGCAACGAGCAACGCCTGCCGTCGATCTATGGGGCGGTGCATGCGGCGCTCGGGGATGCCGCGGACGCCCTCGGCATCGACCTCGAGATTTCGGTTGCCGGCGCCATACCTCCGGATGCCTGCGACGGCGTCGTGCTGCCCGGCGGGGCGGAGATGAACCAGGTGCGGCTGCTCGGCGAGGCCGTCCGGGTTGCAGGGGAACGTAATTTGCCGGTGTTGGGGCTGTGCCTCGGCATGCAGAGCATGGTCCTTCACGCGCTGCGCACCGTGCCGGGGCTCGAACAGGCCGAACTTGCCGAGACGCATCCCGATGCGCCGTTGCACGCTTTCGTGCCGATCGTCTCAGGAGACGGGCGGAGGGTTGCCAGGCTGGGTGATCGCATGGTCTCGGCGCACCCGGCAAGCCGCCTCTTTGCCATGCTTCAGCGCCATGGGCTCGCGACAGAGTGGCGCGAACGCATGAACCACAGTTTCCAGGCCAATCCGAAACTGCTCGGGCACCTCGAGACGACCGGCATTTCGCTCCTCTCGATCGACGTCGAGAGCGGCTCCCTCGATCTCGTGGCGAACGAGAGCCGGAACTTCCTCGTCGGCGCGGAGGGCCATCCCGAGCTGAACTCGACACCGCACCGCCCACATCCGCTGATAATGGCCTTCCTCATCGCGGCTTCCGGTTGACGCGCATCGACGCCGCTTTACGCGCCCCCGCTCACGTCGCACCCGATGGCCCGCAGACCCGCGCGCGCCAGAACGCGCTCCTCGTCGGTTTCGAGCACCAGCACCGTGACGGGCGCACCGGCCTGCGACAAACGCGTCATTCCACCGGCATTGGCCGAGGCATCCAGCGCGATGCCGAGCCAGCCGAGCGGCTCGCAGACGCGGGCGCGGATCTCGGGGGCGTTCTCCCCGATGCCACCCGTGAAGACCAGGACATCGAGACCACCGAGGCAGGCCACGAGCGCGCCGATCTCCTTTCGGACGCTGTGAACGAAGAGTTCGACGGCATGCGCCGCGCCGGGCTCCGGGCTCGCCAGCAGGTCGCGCATGTCGCCACTGACACCCGAAACCCCGAAGAGACCGGAGCGGTGGTAGAGAAGATCGAGGATCTCCTCGACCGAGCGGCCTTCCTCGCGGACGAGATAGGGCACGAGACCGGGATCCAGGCGACCGCATCGCCGCCCCATCGGCAGGCCGTCGAGGGCGGTCAGCCCCATGGTGGTCGCAATGCTGCGACCACCCGAGACGGCACAGAGGCTGGCGCCGTGCCCAAGGTGCGCGATGACGACGCGCCCCTCGGCCGCGGCTCCGACGTGGCTGGCGAGAACGCTCACGATGTGCTCGTAGGACAGACCGTGAAACCCGAAGCGGCGCAGACCCCGCTCGAAACAGTCCGGTGGCAGCGCGAAGGTCTGCTCCACCCATGGCATCGTTCGGTGGAAGGTCGTGTCGAAACAGGCGATCTGCGGCAGGTGCGGCCAGCGAGCGGCAACGAGGCGCATCGCCTCGATGTTGTGCGGCTGATGCTCGGGCGCGAGTGGGCTCAAGGTCTCGAGGTGATCCAGCACGGCGGGCTCGATGCGCGTCGGGGCATCGTAGCGCCCGCCATCGTGAACGACACGGTGCGCCACGACCGCGAACGGGGCGACCGGTCCGGGCCTCATCTCGAGCCAATCCAGAGCGGACTCGAGGGCCTCGGCGTGGCGGATGCCGGCACCGGTCGGACTCAATGACCGGAGCATGAGGCTGGCTCCGGCGGCATCGCGCACACTGAGGCGAGCCGCTCCCTGAATGTTGTCCACCTTACCCGCGAACAAGACTTCCGGTTCACCACCCTCGACCGCGCGGTAGACCGCGAACTTGACGCTCGACGAGCCGACATTGACCGTCAGGACTTCTCTCGCCACGGTTCCTCCCCGTTCTGTCGCCAGCCGCCGCTTCAGTCATGGTAGCGCCCGGGCGACCAAGCCAATAGCGGGTCCGAGGCGCCTTTCGAGCGTTTGGTGCCCGAAGGATGCGTCAACTCCATGAAGGCCGACCACGGCCGACGTCGATTTTTCGGGTTACCGAAGGATTAAGCCAGCCACTGCGTCGTTCTCACTGCAAGCCGGAACCCAACCCGGCGGGTCAAGAAAGTGGAGACGAGCATGGCACGCATCATCGGAAACGACGACGCCAACATCATCACCGGTACGGCGCTCGCCGACCAACTCTTCGGGCGCAGCGGCGACGACATCCTGCGCGGCCTCGGGGGCAATGACTGGCTCTATGGCGAGGCCGGAAGCGACAAGCTCTACGGCGGCATCGGTATCGACCGGCTCTACGGCGGTGGCGAGGACGACTTCCTCTACGGCGAAGACGGCACAGACTACCTCTATGGTGAGGCCGGCAACGACTTCCTCTCCGGCGGCAACGGCAACGACTTCCTCTATGGCGGCGGCGAGGACGACAAGCTGCGCGGCGATGCCGGCAACGACTTCCTCGACGGCGGCGACGGCAACGACGACATGCGTGGCGGCACCGGCAACGACAAGCTCTACGGCCGCGACGGCAATGACGACATGTTCGGCGAGGCGGGCGATGACCGGCTCGAGGGCGGCGATGGCAACGACACGATCGACGGCGGCGACGGCGTCGACACCATCTTCGGCGGCAAGGACAACGACACGATCCGCGGCGGCAACGGCAAGGACGTCATCTATGGCGGCGACGACAACGACGACATCGCCGGCGGCAACCACGATGACCTCCTCTACGGTCAGCATGGCAACGACGTGATGCGCGGCAACTCCGGCAACGACAAGCTATATGGCGGGGATGGCGACGACACGATGTATGGCGGCCTCGGCAACGACCTGCTCAACGGCGGCGCGAGCGATGATACCGCCGTGTTCCTCGGCAGCCTGCAGCAGTACACCTTCAGCCTCGGCGCCAACAACAGCGTCATCATCCGCCATGTCGGTGGGACCAAGCTGGACGGCACGGACACCGCGATCAGCATCGAGCAGTTCGACTTCACGAACCGCGACCTGTCGATCTCCGACGTGCTCAAACTCGTCGGCCAGAACCCGGCCGACTACGACAGCATCCTGAACTGAGAATTCTCCTCCCGTCGATCATGAGCCGATCGGGAGGACGAGTGCGGGCGGCGAACGCCGCCCGCCGGGGGCGAGGAAAGGGTGGGCCGAGTGACGCCTCGGCCAGGGCAGGCCCGCCCTTTCCTTCCCGACCGAGCGGCCGAGGCCGCGACCAATCCCATCCAACCCCCAAGGGAGCCCTGGTTGCAAGCCGGAGGCAACGTCATGTCGCGCAAGACCGAAGCCAAGCCCCAGGATGCCGTTGGTCAGGCAATCGGCCATCTTCGCCGGGCGCTGGCGCCCGTGATCGGTTTCAGCTTCCTCATAAATCTCCTCATTCTGATCGTTCCGCTCTATACGCTGCAGGTCTACGACCGAGTCGTCACGTCCGGCCATCTCGAGACACTGCTCGCCCTCTCGCTGATCGCGTTGGTGGCGCTGGTCGCGGCCGGCATCCTCGATGCAGCCCGCAGTGCCATGGCGAGTCAATGCGCGACCTGGCTCGATGCCGGCCTTGCTCCGGTCGTGCTCGATGCCGCGATCCGAGCCCGCAAGGCGGGCGAGAGTGGTGGCGCCCGGGCCCTCGCCGAACTCGGGGCGGTCAGAAGCTTCATTGCGAGCCCGGCGGTCGCCAGCATTCTCGATGCGCCGTGGTCGCTCATTTTCATCACTCTCACCTGGCTGCTCGATCCGCTGCTCGGTTTGCTGGCGGTCGCCGGCGCGCTTACACTATTTCTCCTCGGCCTTGCCCAGGAGATCGGCATGCGAGCTATGGAGAAGCGCAACGCCGAGGCCGAGGCCGAACTCGGGGACGTCGCGGAAGGCTCGGTCCGGAACGCCGAAACCATCCTGGCGATGGGCATGGGCAGCGACATCGCGCGCACCTGGCGCGCGCGTCACGACGCGGTGCTCGAGGACAGCCGGCGCATCCTGATGATAGGAGCGGTGCTCGGCGCGCTCTCGCGCAGCACCCGGCTGGCGCTGCAAGCGGGCGCGATCGGGCTCGGCGCCTATCTCGTGATCGCCGGAACACTGACGGCCGGAGAGATGATCGCGGCCTCGATCATGATCGGTCGGGCGCTCGGTCCACTCGAAGGGATCGTCGTGGCATGGCGCCAGTTCTCCGGCGCACGGGTTCGCTTGCGGCGCATTCGCGATTTGCTGGCGCGACATCCGCAAGAGGCGCGGCGGACAGCACTCGGCGAGCCCCGGGGTGAACTCGCACTCGACGACGTCAGTCTCTTCCCCGGCGGTGGCGGTCCGGCCATCCTCAACCAGGTTTCCCTCTCGGTCCGACCGGGCGAGATTCTCTCGGTCCTCGGGCCTTCGGGGGCTGGTAAGACCTCGCTGCTGCGCTGCATGGCGGGCATCCAGGAACCGAGCTACGGCTCGGTGCGCCTCGACGGGGCGCGGCTCGCAGACTGGGGCTGCGGGAGGATCGGGCAGCACGTCGGATATCTCTCCCAGGAGATCGAGCTGTTCGATGCCACGATCGCCGAGAACATCGCGCGGCTCGGCGAGGGCGACGATGCCGAGATCGTCGAGGCGGCCCGCAGGGCCGGCGCTCACGAAATGATCCTCTCTCTGCCGCAAGGCTACGAGACGGCCATCGGGAGCACTGGGGTCCGTCTCGCGGCCGGTCAGCGCCAGTTGATCGGGCTGGCCCGCGCTCTCTACCGGCGGCCCTGCCTGGTACTGCTCGACGAGCCGAATGCCAATCTCGACCAGCGCGGGGAAGTGGCGCTGGCGCGGGCGGTGCGGGAGGCGGCGGCCGGCGGGGCTAGCGTGGTCGTCTGCGGACACCGTCCCTCGACGATCGACCTCGGGACGCGAGTGATCGCACTCGGCGAGGGACGTGTCGTGGCGAGCGGGACGCGCGAAGAGATGAAAACCAGGCTCCGTGGCGCGCGCCGGAGGATCGGCAATGGCCGGAACGAACCATCGCTCGCGGTGGTCAGAGAAGCCTGAAACACGGAGCGAGGAGGACGATGATGCGCGGGCCGGAGCGAAGGACGACAATCGAGCATGAAGCGGCGCTCGAGCCATTGTTCAACAATGAATGGGCAGGGCGCGACCTCGCCAAGGCGACGCGGGGCGCGCGCTGGCTGGGGTTCCTGGTCGGCGCCGGGGCAATCGCGGCATTCGTCCTCTGGGGCGGCTTCGTGCCGCTGGCCGGAGGCGTGGTTGCCGAGGGTGTGCTGCGCGCCGAGGGTGGCACGCGGGTCGTCCAGCATCTGGAAGGCGGTGTCGTCGCAATGGTCCAGGTGCGCGAGGGTGAGCGCGTCGCGGCCGGACAACCTCTACTCACCCTGGCGAAGGTGGACGCGGTCGCCGATCGTGACCGGCTCCGCCTCGCGCTCATCGACCTCGAGGCGCGCGAGGCGCGGCTCGTTGCCGAGGAGGCCGGTCGCGAGAACCTCGAATTTCCCGCCGCACTGAGGGAAGAGGCGGACGCGGCGCCTTTCGTTTCCATCCAATCCGCCCTCTTTGCCGCTCGCAAGGCGGCACTCCATGCCCAGGTGAGCGCGCTCGAGGAGCGGGGGCGTCAGCTGACCGACACGCTGCGGGCGCTCGAGGCGCGGCTTGTGAGCGTGGAGGGTCAGCTCGACGTGATGCGCGAGGAAGCCGCCGACAAGGAAAAACTCCTCGCACGCGGTCTCGCCCGGAAGCCCGAGGTGCTGAGCCTCAGGCGCTCACTGATCGAGCTCGAGGGACGGGCGGCCGAGTTGCTGGCACAGCGCTCGATCGGGGCGGGCGAGCGGGCCGAGGTGGAGATGCGGCTCGCAGCGCTGCGATCTGAACGCCAGAGCGAGATCAACAAGGAACTCGCGGACGTGCGCACCAGCCTTGCGGGAGCCCGCGAGCAGCACCGCGCCCGCGCCGACGTCGTGGCCCGCGCCGTCGTCACCGCGCCGATCGAGGGGCATGTCGTCAACTTGCGCGTGATGACGCCGGGCAGCGTCGTCAGACCGGGTGATGTGCTGCTCGAGATCGTACCTCGTGGCGAGGAACTCCTCGTTGAAGCGCGCGTTGCCATCAACGACGTCGACAACGTGCAGCCGGGCCTTGCGGTGGTCGTCTCCCTGCCGGGTTACCCCGCGACGACGCCGCGGCTGTCGGGGACCGTGCGCCACGTCTCGGCGGACCGCATCGAGGATGCCCAGGCCCGCACCGCCTACTATGTCGCCGAGGTCGCACTGGCCGCGGACGAAAACCGGGCGGGCGTCGAATTGCGCTCCGGAATGGCGGCGCAGGTGCTGATCGTCACCGGCGAGCGCACCATGGCGCGCTACCTTTTCGATCCCTTCATTCGCGCCCTCGAGCGTGGCATGCGCGAAAGCTGAACCGGGACGGAGAGCGGACCGCCGCGCCTCAGCATGGCCAGGCGCGCACCGCCGGCTCGCCGCTGCCGGCGCGCGCTGCGATCTCCTCGCGCGAGAGCAGCCCCGACTGGGTATCGACGTGGCCGATCACGCTGGCGGCGTTGTGACTGGCGGCGACGAGCGCCTCGCCAGCCCCTCGGCCTTCGGCCAGCATCACCGAAAGGGTTGCAGCGAATGCGTCGCCCGCCCCGGCGGTGCCCATCACCGGCACGCTCACGGTCGCACAGTAGGACAGCTCGCCCGGGCGTGAGAGGTAGGCGCCGCGCCCACCGTCGGTGACGGCGACGGAGTGCACGCCGGAGGCGTGCATGGCCGCCATGAAACCGGCGAGGGTCAGTTCGAACCCGCCCGAGGAAAGACCGCGCGCGAGCAGCGGCGGGGGCGTTTCACCGGGTTCGAGGGTCACCGTTGCGCCTCCCTCGCCGAACCGTGCCACCAGAGCGGGGACGAGGACGTCGGCCTCGCTGCGGTTGATGGTGAGGAGATCGAGGTGAGGCAGGCTCTCGAGAAAGGCCCCGCCGCGCGCTGAAAGCTGGCGCAGGCCCGGGTTGGCGGCGACGAATGCCCCGGCCTTGCGAGCCCGCGAGACGATGTCCGGAAAGCAGTCCGCCGACTGGTTCGACAATGAGGAGACATAAACGAGGTCGACTGCGAGACCGTCGGCGGTGACGTCGCAGGCCTCGAGGAGCGTGTTGGCACCGCGGAAGGTGAAGATCGCGGCATCGCGCTCGTGGGAGGAGATCATCACCGAGGCGCCCGTCGGCGCGCGCGCGTCACGCACCACCCAGCGCGTCGAGACGCCTTCGCTCATCAGGCGCTGGAGCACGATTTCGGCGCGGGCATCGCGCCCGAGCTTGACCAGGGTCGAAACGTCGAGCCCGAGGCGCGCCATGGCGACCGCGACGTTGACCGCGCCGCCGCCGACATGGGCCGAAATCTCGAGGGCCTCGGTCTTGCGCCCTTCCTCGAGCAGGAGGAAGGCCGTGTCGGCATTGCGCATCGTCATGCGCTCGATGCGTTCGCTCTCGACGATCGCAATCGTGTCGACCATGGCTCCGCCGATGGTGATCGCCCGCATCGCGACTTGCCTCCCTCGCTTCCCCGCAACCGGTTTGGTCATCCGGCCCGGGTGCCTTATGCCAGCGAAACGGACGGACCGCCAAGCCGGCTGGTCCGCAACCCCGGCTTGCGGCCATACAAAGCCGCCACCGCGCCGGTCGCGATGCGTGATTGCCCTCGACGCCGAGTGGCGGTCGTGGCAATCGGTGGCGCGCGCCAGCCCGTCAGCCCACAGCACAACCCCGTTTCGAGGGCCAAGACCGATGAAGATCACCGCGATCCGCGCCTACCAGGTCGATCTGCCGCTCGAGGAAGGGCGCTACAGCTGGTCGAACGACAATGCGGTCGACGTCTTCGATGCGACCGTGGTCGAGGTCGTGACCGATGCCGGCATCACCGGCTACGGAGAATGCACACCGCTCGGGCCGGCCTATCTTCCGGCCTATGCCAAGGGGGTCAGGACCGGTATCGCGGAAATCGCGCCACGGCTCATCGGCCTCGATCCGACCGAACTCGGCGTTCTCAACCGGCGCATGGACGAGGCGCTGCGGGGCCACCCCTACGTCAAGTCGGCGATCGACGTCGCCTGCTGGGACATTCTCGGCAAGGTCGCGGGGCTGCCGGTCCACCGTCTCCTCGGCGGGAGCCAGACCGATGGCATCAAGCTCTACAGGGCGATCTCGCAGGAGAGCCCCGAGGCGATGGCCCGCAAGGTCGAGCGCTACCGCGGTGAGGGCTACACGAAGTTCCAGCTCAAGGTCGGCGGCAACGCGGACGAGGACATCGCGCGCATTCGCGCCTGCCGCGCCGTACTCGGCAAGGGCGACATCCTCATCGCCGACAGCAACACCGGCTGGACCATGCACGAGGCGGCGCGCGTGGTGAAGGCGGTCGACGACATCGACGTCTACATCGAGCAGCCCTGCCGGACCTATGCCGAATGTCTCGCAGTCAGGCGCCGCACGGCGCTGCCGTTCGTCCTCGACGAGATCATCGATGGGGTCGAGACGCTGATGCGTGGTGTGGGCGACCTCGCCATGGACGTCATCAACCTCAAGATTTCCAAGGTCGGCGGCCTCACCAAGGCGCGTCAAATGCGCGATCTCTGCGTCACTTGCGGCGTCGCCATGACGATCGAGGACACCTGGGGGGGCGACATCGTGACGGCGGCGATCGCGCATCTTTCACAGTCGACGCCGGAGGAGTTCCTGTTCTCGGCGACCGACTTCAACAGCTATGGCACCAAGGACATCGCCCGGGGCGCGCCGAAGCGCATCGACGGTGTGATGCGGGCTTCGGATGCGCCGGGGCTCGGCGTGGAACCGATCATGGAGGCGCTCGGCAAACCGATCGTCACTGTCGGCTGAACCCCACGCAAATCCGAGCGGGCTCAGACCAGCTCCGGTTCGGCAAGGCCTAGGCTGGCGGCGGATGCGGTAAGCGCGCGCAGGATTTCACGATCCACGGGGATGCCCTCCTGGCGGCGGCGCGCGCGCAGATCGGACTCGCGCTCACCCGGGATTTCGACGCGCGCGAACCCCGGCGCCGGAGGGCAGTTGCGCAATTCCTCGAGGCAGCCTTCGCTGGCCGCGCGAGCCTCGCCAGGGGGGCGGAACCGCGAAAGGTCGACGGCGATCAGGCACCAGTTGAGCCCGTCACGCGCATCGGCCGCGATCGCCTCGCCGACGAGTTCGGCGAGAAGGGCGAGACCGTAGCCCTTGGGTCCGGCCATCGGCAGCAGCCCGCCGCCCGCGAAATAGTCCTTCGGGTCGGTGGTCGGCCTGCCGGCGGCATCGACGATCAGGCCCGGCGGCAATTGTTCGCCCTTGGCGAGTGCCGCATAGACCTTGCCGCCGGCGCCGGCCGAGGTGGCGAAGTCGACGGCCACCGGCCCGCGCTCGCCTCCAGGCGCGGCGAGGGCGTAGGGGTTGGTCGGCAGCACCGCGCGCGCGCCACCGTAGGGCACAACCTGCCGCCAGTCGGCTCGTGAACCGCCGCCGAGGAGGATGGCAAGGCAACCGCCGTCGGCGGCCCGCTCGACGAAGGCGCCGATGCGACCGGTGTGGGAGACATTGGCGATGCCGACGGCCGCAACGCCCACGCTCCGGGCCGCTTCGAGCGCGGTATCCGTGGCGAGCCGCATGGCCGGGATGCCGAGGTTGTTGCCGCCATCGACGAGCGGGCCGCCACCGGGGGCGTTCTTCAGGATCGGTTCGGCGTGCGGCACGAGGCGGCCAGCGCGTGCCTGCTCGAGGTATTGCGAGAGGCGGAAGGTGCCGTGGGAGGTGACCCCGCAGAGGTCGGCATCGACCAGGTGGCCGGCGATCTCGGCGGCGAGCGCGGGCGGCTCGCCCATGGCCTCGAGGAAGCGGGATGAGAATTCCAGCAGCCGCCCCGGGGCGATGACGATCTCACGCTGCATGACCCTATGCTCCCGATGGCGCGCCTCGACGCCTCCTAATCGTTGCGCTCGCCGCCTGCGAGACGGGCGTCGCGCCAGGCGAGCGCGGCCTTGAGGCCATCACGCCGGGTGATCTCACGGAAGGCGCGGCGCGAGGGAGTGTCGAGGCACTCGATCTGGACCGCGAGATCGAGATTGGCGCGCATCGCCTCGCGCAGTCCCATGATCTCGAAGGTACGGTTGATCGCCTCCTTGGTCAGGCGGACGGCGTCGGGATCGAGGCTGGCGATGCGGCGGGCGAGCGCCAGCGCGGCCGTGCGGTGCTCGCCCTTCGGCACGACACGGTTGACGAGACCGATCTCGGCGGCGCGCTCGGCGGTCACCTTGTCGTCGGCCGAGAGCAGCAGTTCCTTGGCGTGCTTGGGGCCGACGAGCCAGGGCATCATCATCGCCGTGATGACGCTGCCAAAGAGAAGCTCCGGCTCGCCGACGATGGTGCCCTCCTCGGCGATCGTCACGTCGCAGCACATGGCGAGTTCGAAGCCGGCTGCGACGCAGTGCCCGTGGATGGCGGCGATGGTGGGCTTTGGGCAATCCCAGAAGCGGAGAAGAAATGCAAGGTCGCCGCCGAGCACGCCCCGCCAGCCCTCGATCCCAGAGGTGCCGCCGACGGCATCGTCCTTCAGGTCCATGCCCGAGCAGAACGCTCGCCCGGCGCCCGCGAGAACGATGGCACCGACCATGTCGTCGGTCTCGAGGCGGTCCAGGACTTCGGAAAGCTCGCGCTTCATGACGGCGTCGATGGCGTTGAGCCGCTTCGGTCGGTTGAGCGTCAACACGGCAACGCCGTCCGAAATCTCGAGCCGGATCGTCTTCAATGCCCCCACCGGCCACACTCCCCTTGCCGTTCGCGCGCCCGCGAGTGTGTCGCGCCTCCGCCTCGGGCGCAAGGCCCGCATGCCGCGGGCGGATGGCAAGGAGGTTGAGTTCGGGCAGACCCGAGGTTGCGCGCGGGGAGGAAAGGTGGTTCCCTTGGGCATTGGCCATCATGCCGGGAGGTTTCGCCATGACGAATTCGAACCTCGTCGAGGCCGGCGTCTATGAACGTCGGGTTCCCGTCTCGGAAGCCCGGATCTGGGAAAACGTGTTCGATTTCGAGCATTTGCCCTGGCTGCACAGATCGTCGTTCTCCTCGCTCACCTGCCTCGAGAAGGGCGATTGGGGCTGGCGGGCGGAATTGCGCCAGACAGCGGCGCCCGAACGCATCTCCATCATGGAGATCAAGGTCGAGCGCGAGGCGCGGCGCTACGTCTCGCGGATCCTCTCCGGCTTCGGGGAGGGAACGGAAATCTGGACCCACCTCATGCCGGTCGATGCCCGCCAGACCGACATCCGGGTCGCGTTCAACCTGCCCATCGCGGATCGCGCCAAGGCAGCGCGCATCGGCGAGGCCTATAAACAGCTCTATGCCAACCTCTGGGACGAAGACCTCGAAATGATGCTGGCGCGCCAGAACTATCTGGACCGCCGGCCACGCGCCGATACCGCGGTGCGCGTGCTCGGCTCTCCCGCCGACGTACGCGGCAAGCTGCCGATGACGGTGACGCTCGGCGAGGAGCGCTTCCGCATCGTCGAGGCGGACGGACGGCTCCTGGCGTTCTCGTGCATCTGCCCGCACATGCAGGGCCGGCTCGACGAAGGCGATCTCGAGGGCACCGTCGTCACTTGCCCATGGCATGGCTATCAGTTCGATATCGCGAGCGGACGCGATGTCAGCGGGCACGACCTGCGTCTCAGACCGGCGCCCGAGGTGGTGATCGACGAGGCGCGCGACGAGGTACGCCTCGAATGGCCGGTGCGGGAAGACCGCACCTGAAGATCGCAGGTCCGCGACCGACCGGTGACCGCAAAGCCGGTCTCAGGAGCCCTCCGCCTCGCGCCGCTCGCGTTCCATTCGGCGCAATTCGGAGCGCGAGACCTTGCCGCTTCGTGTCGTCGGCAGTTCGGAGACGAACTCGAAGGCACGGGGCTGCTTGTAGGGACCGATACGCTCCTTGACGTGGCGTGCGAGTTCCTCGGCGAGCGCGTCGGACGGGGCATGGCCGGCGGCCAGGAGCACGAACGCCTTGACGATCTGACCGCGCTCGGGATCGGGCACGCCGATGACGCCCGAATCCGCGACGGCCGGATGATATTGGAGAGCCTCCTCGATCTCGGCCGGACCGATGCGGAAGCCGGCACTCTTGATGAGGTCGTCGTTGCGGCCGCGATACCAGAAATATCCATCCTCGTCCTCGACCGCGAGATCGCGCGTCCGGACGAGACCACCGGGGAGCCGCATGTCGGCGGTCAGACCGGGCTCGCCCCAATAGCCGAGAAAGAGCGTCGGATCGTCGTCCGTCACGCAGACCTCGCCGACGTCGCCGCGCGCCACCGGGGTGCCATCCTCGGCGACGAGCACCACCCTGTGCCCCGGATACTCCCAGCCCATCGACCCGGGTTTGACCGGACGAAGGCGCTGGCAGTTGCCGATCATCTGGTTGACCTCGGAGAGACCATAACCCTCGTTGCAGACGACGCCGAGCTGCTCGGCAAGCCCCCTGTGCGTGTCGCCCGGCAGCGGCTCGCCGCCCGTGAAGAAGACCCGCAGGGACAGGTCGAAGCGGGCGCGCGGATTGGGCACCTGGAGGAGGCGCTTCAGGGCGGTCGGGGTGAGGAGCGAATGGGTGACGCCGTGGCGCGCCATGAGATCGAGCGCCCATTCCGGATCGAAGCGGTGCTCACTGACGACGAGACGATGACCATAGGTCAGGGCGGGAAAGACGACGTCGTTGAGCCCGCCGATCCAGGCCCAGTCGGCCCCGGTCCACATGACAGCGCCGGGTTCGCGCAATTCCAGCTGATAGAAGAGTTCGAGCGTTGCATTGAGCGCCGGCAGGATGCGGTGGCCGTGCAGGATGCCCTTCGGCCGGCCGGTCGAGCCCGAGGTGTAGATGAGGAGCGCGCCATCCTCGGGGCCGGTATCGGCGACGGCGGTGTGCGGCTCGGCGCGCGCCATGGCGTGCGCGAGCCCGATCTCGCCGGCCTGCGTATCGCCGGCAACGAGAACATGCTCGAGGCGGGAAAAACCGGCGCGCAGAGGGCGTTGTGGCTGCCAGAGCGCATCGGTCGTCACGATGACGCGGGCGCCACTGTTGTCGAGGATATGGGCGATCGTGTCGGGGCCGCTCAAGGCCGAGATCGTCGCCGCGATGGCGCCGAGTTTGTAGGTGGCAAGATGCGCGACGATCGTCTCGGGCCGCTGGGCGCTGTGGATCGCGACACGGTCGCCGAAGCCGACGCCGAGCGAGACGAGCGCCCCGGCGAGGCGGCAGGCGCGCTCCTCGAGTTCGCGGTAGCTGATCGCCGTCACTTGCCCGTCGCCCGCCTCCAAGAGGAGAGCCGGACGGTCGGCGAGTGGCCCGCGCGCGTTCCGGCCGACCAGCACTTCGGCCATGTTCAGGCGAGGAGGGATCGAAATCCTGTAGCGGCCACTCGCCGGCTCGCGCGTGAAGGCCTCGCGGGACAGGGTGCCCTGCGGAATGGTCCAGGTCATGCGAACAATCCCCTCAATTCTTCAGCGTCCGAGATCGCGCAGCAGTGCCTTGGCGAGGATCATGCGCTGAATCTCGCTGGTTCCATCCCAGATTCGCTCGACGCGGGCGTCGCGCCAGATGCGGCCGACCGGGAAATTCGCCATGACACCCATGCCACCCAGGATCTGCACCGCACGGTCGGCGATGCGCCCGAGCGCCTCGGTCGCCGCGATCTTGGCGGCCGCCGCATCCTCGAGGGTGAAACGACCGACGGAGGCTTTCCAGGCCGCCTCGAGGGTGAGCAGTTCGGCCATCCTGAGGTCGAGCGCCATGTCGGCCACCATGAAGGAGACGCCCTGGTTGTCGGCGATCGGGCGGCCGAACTGGCGGCGGTTCGCGGCATGCACACTGGCGATTTCGTAGGCCCGCCGGGCCCGGCCGAGGCACATGGCGGCGACCTGGAGGCGGGTGGCGGCAAGCCAGGTGTTGGCGACCTTGAGCCCCTTGTGCTCGGCGCCGAGGATGGCGCGCGCCGGAACACGGCAATCCTGGAATTCCAGGATCATGTTGTTGTAGCCGGAGTGGCAAATCGAATCGTAGCCCTTGCGCACGGTGAGTCCCGGCGTCGCCTTGTCGACGAGGAACGTCGTGATGAGCCGGCGGCGGCCGCGCGGGCCATCCTCGGCGCCGCTCGCCGCCCAGAGGATGATATAATCGGCGATGTCGGCGCGACTGATGAAGTGCTTGAGGCCGTTGATCACGTAGTCGTCGCCATCCCTGCGGGCCTCGGTGCGCATGGCACGCAGATCGGATCCCGCCTCCGGCTCGGTCAGCGCCAGGCACTCGAGCCGCTCGCCGCGCACCGTCGGGCGCAAATATGCTTCCACCTGCCACCCCTCGCAAGCGCGCAGGATGTTGCTCGGGCGCGCAACGAGGTTCTGGAGACCATAGGAAGCGCGACCGAGCTCGCGATCGACGAGGTTGCAGGTGAATGGATCGAGACCGCCGCCGCCGTGTTCCTCGGGCATGTTGACAGCGTACAATCCGGCGCGCGTTGCCTCGGTTCGAATCTCCTCGATCAACTCGCGCGGCACGTGGCCGAGGCGCTCGACGGCGTCCTCGTGCGGATAGAGGACACGTTCGACGAAGGCGCGCGTCGTGCGGACGATCTCTTCCTGCTCGTGCGACAGCTCGAAGTGCATGCTGATATCCCCTGCCCTGCCGGGCTTGGCTAACGGGCGGGCTCGAACCAGAAAAGCTCCATGGGATGGCCGACCTCGCCCTCGGCCCAGACGACCTCGAGATCGAGGCCATGGACGAGGCGTGCGGGATCGCCGTAGTTGCGGATGCGCTGGAGCAGACTCGTCGCGGCCCCCTCGAGGCGCACGTAGCCGAGAACCAAGTCGTCGGTGCCGCCGTCGGTGGTGGCGGTGTAGGCGCTGCGCACGGCGGCCTCGAGCACGCCGCGGCCAGGCAACTCGACCCAGTTCGTCACGCTCCAATCCTGCGGGCAGACGGTGCGCGGCGGCATCCAGGTGTTGCCGCAGGCCGGGCACCGCGTCGCCATCAGGCGTCGCTGCTCGAGTTCGAGGAAGAAGCGCGAAAGCTTGCCGAGGGAGTGATTGAAGCGGAACTCGAGCGGCATGTCGATCAATTCGACGGAGCGGAAATCACGCCACTCGTCGCTCCCGCCGTCCCCGCCGGATGGAGGTTCGGCGACGAACGAGCGCACCTTGCGTTTGACCGTCGCGGTCATGCTTTACTCCTCACGCTCGAAGATCGTCACCACGTTGAAGCTCGAGGTGCCGCCGTGGATGTCCATGAGGCCGCGGCGCGCGTTCACGACCTGGCGCTCGGGCGGGCATTCGCCGCGCAACTGGCGGAGCACCTCGACCGCCTGGGCGAGGCCCATGGCACCGGGCGGGGCGCCCTGCCCGATGAGCCCGCCGGAGGTGTTGGTCGCGATGGCGCCGCCGAGATCGAAGACGCCAGCCGCCGCGAGCGGTCCGCTCTCGCCGTCGCGGCAGAAGCCGAGAGCCTCGTAGGCCTGAAGCTCGGCGCCCGTATAGGTGTCGGCAACCTCCGCAACATCGATTTGGCGCAGCGGATCGTCGATGCCGGCCATGGCGTAGGCGGCGCGCGCCGCCTCGCGCTTGGCGCGAAAATGCGCGAGCCCGGGGTAGGGCGTCGGGCGATCGCCAAGGCGCACGCGCTCGGTGCCGCAACCGGTGCCGGTGAAGCGCACGCGCGGGCGGTCGCGATAGGCGCGCGAATTCTTGCGCGCCCAGCTCGCTCGCGCGATCACCAGCGCAGCGGCGCCGTCGGCGAGGATCGCGCAGTCGAGGCGCTTGTAGGGCGCGACGGCGAGCGGGGAGGCGAGCACGTCGTCGACAGTGATGCGCATGGGCAGGGCCGCACACGGGTTGGAGCAGGCATTGCGGTGGTTCTTGACCGAGACCGTCGCCATCTGCTCCTCGGTGGTGCCGTAAAGGCGCATGTGCTCGCGCATCATCAGCGCGTAGTAGGCCATGAAAAACCCTCCCGCCGCCATCTCGAAATCGACGTCGCCGGAAAGGGCATAGACCTGACGCACGGTGGAGGCGGAGACCTGGCGGCCGACGGCATCGACGCCGAGCACGAGAATGGCCTCGCAGAGACCACTCGCGACATAGGCGTAGGCCGTTCTGAGCGCACCGCCGCCCGTGCCACCGCCCGCCTCGATGCGGATCGAGGGGCGCGGATTGAGACCGAGCTGGTCCTGCACGACCTGACCGAGGGTGAGCTGGCGGGCGAGTATTTCGCTCTCGTAGGCGACGAGTGTGTGATCGATCGCGAAAGGATCGATTCCCGCATCGGCGACGGCGGCACGCGCGGCCTCGATCACCCAGTCGACTGGTGTTCCGTCCGGACGCTCCTTGGCGAACGCCGAAAGCCCCCCGCCGATCACGACGACGTGGTCATCGTTCAAAGGCATATGTCCGGCTCCCAACCTCGCGCCATCGTGGCGCCCTCCCCACCAGGTCGTCAAGCCCACCGGCGATCGCCGACCGGCAGGACGCCGCGGGCCAGCTCCAAGCCGCGATCGGGGCAAAGATTAGGTTGTACGGACATCGTTGTCGATGCTTATATATCGATGAGCGGCGCAACGAGAAGACAGAGGCCGCGGTTCGGGAAACGTCGAGAAAGGAATTAAATCATGCGTACGAGGATCAGCCGCCGCGACGCGCTCAAAGGTGGCGCGAGCGCCGCCGCCGTGCTCGCCTTTCCGAGCATCGCCCGCGGCGCCAAGCCTTACGAGGGCAAAACTCTCTCCGTATTCACCTATGCGGGATCCTACGAGTCGACGATCAAGACGCACCTCGTGCCGGCGTTCGAGGAACGCACGGGCGCGCGCGTTCGGCTCGATGCCGGCTGGTGGGACATGCTGCCCAAGCTCAAGGCGTCGCCCCCCGGTGAGCCGGTCTACGACGTCGTCATCACCGATCCGACGCAGGGCTTTCCCTCCATCAAGGAAGGCCTCTTCACGCAGATGGATCCTGCCAATGTGCCGAACGCCAAGAAAAGCCCGGTCGGCATGCAGGAGAACTGGATTCAGAAGGAGAATTGGGGTGCCAACCTCGCCGGCTCGGCCATGGTGATGGGTTTCCACACCGAGGCGGTGAGCGACGTGCCGATGCACTGGCACGATCTCCTGCGGGCCGATCTCAAGGGCAAGCTGTCGATGTACGACGCGCCCTACCAGTCGCTCTATGCCTTTGCTCAGATCAAAGCCGGGCAGGCCGGCAATCCGGGCGGGGGTGCGGCCGAACTCGCCAAGAGCGTCGACGACGTGCTCGCTTTCGCCAAGGAGAACAGGGAAATCATTCGCCTCTGGTGGACGTCGACCGGCGACTTCATGGGTAAGCTGCTCGCCAAGGAGATCGCGGGCGGTGTCGTGCACTCGACCGGTCCTTTCGGCGCCGAGGACGAGGGCAAGCCCGTCAAATCGGTTCTGCCGAGCGAGGGCACGGCGATGGTGCACCTCTTCTGGACCTTGACGAAGGGGTCCAAGAACAAGCGCCTCGCCGAGGAGTGGATCAACGAAGCCCTCGCCGACGATTTCATGGTGAAGTGGGGGACGGCCGGCAAGCTCGCGGTGCCGAACCTCGCGGCGGCCGGCCGCGCAGCCACCGAGAGCCCCTTCTACAAGCGGTTCCTGCCGACCGACGCCGAGAGCTGGTCGAAGATCGAATTCTATCCCTACGACACCTATTTCGCCGGCAACAACTGGGAGAAGATCAACGACTTCTGGACGCGCGAGGTGCTCCGCAAGAGCTGACGCGACGGCGACATCAGGCCGCCGGCGCCCTGCGAGGAATGTGGGGCGCCGGGGCAGCGATCCGCAGGCCCACCGATGAACCTTGCGATCTGCACGCGCGGCCGGCGCCTGCCGCGTCCGTGACGCAAGGTAGGGATCGAAAAATTCGACAGGCTCGGAAACAGGCTCGGCAATGGCAGCACGCATTCGCGTCGAGAATCTCATCAAGCGATACGGCGCGGCGACGGCTGTCGACGGTGTCTCGTTCGAGGTCGGAGAGGGAGAGCTGGTGGCGCTGCTCGGCCCTTCCGGATGTGGCAAGACAACGACATTGCGGTGCATCGGCGGCTATGAGACGCCAACCAGCGGCACCATCGAGATCGCCGGACGCTCGGTCACGGAACTGCCCATCCACAAACGCGACATCGGGATGGTATTCCAGAGCTACGCGCTCTTTCCGCACAAGAGCGTGGAGGACAATGTCGGCTTCGCGCTGAAAATGCGGGGCGTGCCGAAGCCGGAGCGCAAGGCACGCACGGCCGAGGCACTCGAACTGGTCGACATGTCCGGCTACGGCACGCGCTATCCCGGCCAACTTTCAGGCGGCCAACGCCAGCGCGTCGCGCTCGCTCGCGCGCTCATCCATCGCCCCGCGATCCTGCTGCTCGATGAGCCGCTCGCCAATCTCGACCGCAAGCTGCGCGAAACGATGCGCGTCGAGATCAAATTGATCCAGGAAAAAGTCGGCATCAGCGCCCTCTTCGTCACGCACGATCAGGAGGAGGCGCTGGTGATGGCGGATCGGATCGCGGTGATGGAGGGCGGGCGCATCCACCAGCTCGGCACGCCGGGCGAAATCTACAACCACCCGGCGACCTCGTTCGTTGCCCGATTCATCGGGGAGACGAATTTTCTCGAGGGACGACTGGAGGGGGACGCCGACGGGCTCGCGGGCCGCGGCCTCGGACGGATCGACATGGGCGATGGCGTCGGCTTCGTGGCGAGCCGGCGGGCCGGCGCCGCTACCGGCGACAAGGCCGCCATTTCCATCCGCCCGGAACGCATCGAAATCGGCGAGCGCGCGCCGGCCGGGGCCGCGAACGTTTCGGCCGGTGAGGTCGTCTTCGTCACCTATCTCGGCTCGAGTGTCAGTTACCGGGTGCGAACGAGGGCAAATCTCGTGCTGCATGTCAGCAAGCCACTGACCAGTGAGCATCCGACATTCGAGGCGGGCAGCCGGGTCGAGACGTGGTGGCCGCCGGAGCGGGGGAGCATCATTGCCTGACCGGGCTGACATCATGCGGCAGGGGCCGCTTGCGCGGGCGCTCGACGGAGGCCGCGCGCTCGTCTCCGGCCTCGCGCGCCGGCCGGCGCTGCTGCTGCTCGCGCCGGCGGTCCTCTTCCTCGTCACGTTCCTGTGTTTTCCCGCCCTCGGGCTTTTGCGCATCAGTCTGGCGGCGAACCCGGGCGGCACGGGCTATGGCGAGGGCACACCGTTCTATCAGCCAGGGACCTGGACACTCGACAACTACGTCCGCTTTTTCTCCGACCCCTATTTCCGCCAGCTCGGGCTCTTCACCATCGAGTTCGGTCTCATCGTCTGCGTGGTCTCGACACTCGTATCCTACGCGCTCGCCTATCAAATCTATCGCTCCCCGCCGTGGCTCAAGAGTGTTCTCCTCCTCGTCGTCATCCTTCCGAAATTCACCAACGTGCTGGTTCTGATGTACGGGCTGCTGGTGGTGTTCGGCACGAGTGGCCTCGTCAACAGCCTGCTCATGGGGCTCGGGCTCATCTCGGAGCCGCTCCCGCTCCTTTTCAATCTCTTCGGGGTGGTGCTCGGCGAGACGGTACTGGTGATGCCGTACTGCGTCCTCCTGATGGTCGCCAACCTGCACGCCATCGACAGCGCACTCGTCGATGCGGCGGAAGGGCTCGGCGCCAGCCGCGCACGGGCCTTCCTCGAAGTCACGCTGCCGCTCTCGATGCCGTCCATCTCGGCCTCGGTGCTGCTTTCTTTCATGTGGGGAGCGGGGGCCTTCGCGGCTCCATACCTCCTCGGCAAGCCGGAACTCTATCCGCTCGCGATCGAGGTCGATCAGCAGGTCAACTGGCGGCTCAACTGGGCCATGGGGGCGGCGGTCGCGTTCGTGCTCATGGCGATCATCATGGTGGTGATGGTGCTGTTGCAGATCATCCAACGCAAGGACAACGCCGCATGACCGCCCGGCTCGCCTGGCTGCTGCTCGTCGTCTTCAACCTCGTGACCATCGCGGTCCTGCTGGTGCCGTTGGTGGTCTCTGTCCTCGTCTCGTTCAATCCGTCGGAACACATCGGCATCCCGGACACCTTCTCGCTCAAGTGGTACCGGGAGTTCTTCGGCGACTGGCAGTGGACCGATGCGCTGCGCTCGAGCCTCTATGTCGCCTTCCTGACGATCGTCATCTCGCTGCCGGTCGGCATGCTGGCGGCGATCGCTTTCACGCGCTATGGCCTCAAGTGGGCCGGCGCGCTCAACCTCGCGATCATGCTGCCGCTGTTCATTCCGCCCGTCGTCATCGGCCTTGGCTCGCTCACCTTCCATCGCTGGATCGGGATCTGGGGAACGCACTTTTCCGTCGCGGCGGCGCACGCGCTCTGGGCGATCCCTCTCGTTTTCGTCGTCCTTCGCACGACGCTCAAGGGCGTCGATCGCTCGCTCGAGGAGGCCGCGGCTGGGCTCGGCGCCAGCCCGCTCGTGGTCTTTCGCGAGGTGACGCTGCCGCTGACCGCGACCGGCGTTCTCGTCGGGGCGCTCTTTGCCTTCATCATCTCGATCAACGAATTCATCATGGCGCTGTTCCTCGGGACGGCCGAGGTCAAGACGCTGCCGGTCGCCATCTGGCCGAAGATCCGCTACCTGCTGACGCCGATCGTGGCGGCGGCCTCGAGCGTCATCATCGTCATCACGGTGCTGCTGCTCGTCATCTGCGCGCGCCTCATGAACATCCGCCGGCTGGTCGAGATGAAATGAGGCGATGGGCGAAGGGGTGTCGTCGCCATTGCCCCGGTCGAGACTTACCGGTCAAGCGTTGCCGGCTCAGACGAGAACCAGGGTTGCAAGGCCAAGGAAAGCAAAAAACCCGATCACGTCCGTGACCGTCGTCACGAATACGCTCGAGGCGATGGCCGGGTCGGCCCCGAGGCGTTCGAGGGCCATGGGTATCAGGATGCCGGCGATGCCGGCAACCAGCATGTTGACCAGCATGGCCGCAGCGATGACGAGGCCGAGCTGATTGGACCCGAACCAGACGATCGCGACGCCGGCCATGATGGCGGCAAAGAGTAGCCCGTTGAGCAATCCAACGACGGCCTCGCGCCAGACGATGCGCCGGGCATTGACGACACTCAGCTCCTTGGTCGCGAGCGCGCGCACCGCGACGGTCATCGTCTGCGTCGCGGCGTTGCCCCCCATCGAGGCGACGATCGGCATCAGCACCGCCAGCGCGACCATCTGCTCGATGGTCGCATCGAAAAGGCCGATCACCAGCGAGGCGAGGACTGCCGTCGCGAGGTTCACGAGGAGCCAAGCGAATCGGCCACGGGCAATGCGGATGACGGTATCGGAAATGGATTCGTCGCCGACGCCGCCGAGCGCCTTGATGTCCTCCTCGGCCTCGCTCTGGATCACTTCCATGACATCGTCGGCGGTGACGACACCGATGAGCCGGCCGTTCTCGTCGACGACCGGCGCCGAGTAGAGGTCGTACCGCTCGAACTGACGGGCGACCTGCTCCTGGTCGAGACCGACCTCGAGGCTCGAGACGTCGTCGTCCATCAGTTCCTGGATGCGGACCGGGCGTTTGGTGCGCAACAGACGGTCGAGCCGGACGGTACCGAGCAGGTGGAAAGTCGGGTCGACCACGTAGATCTCGGTGAACGTCTCCGGCAGGTCCTCGGTATCGCGCATATGGTCGATGGTGTGGCCGACCGTCCAATAGGGAGGCACCGCGATGAACTCCGTCTGCATGAGACGGCCGGCGCTCTCTTCAGGATATTGCAGGCTGCGCTCGATCTGGGCGCGATCGCTCTCGGGAACCTGCGCCAGAACGTCGCTCTGGTCGTCCGCGTCTAGACCGTCCAGCAGGTAGACGGCGTCGTCGGAATCGAGTTCGCGCACAGCGGCGGCGAGTTGATCGTTGGGCAGGTCCTCGACGATCTGGTCGCGGACCGTTTCATCGAGTTCGGCATAGACGTCGAAGTCGAGATGCTCGCCGAGCGTCGAAAAGAGGCGGACGCGCTGGTCCGGCTCCAGGTGTTCCACCAGATCGGCAAGGTCGGCGGCGTGCAACTCTTCGACGGCGGCGCGCAAGCGATCGAGATCGCCGGCCTCGAGGAGGTCGCCAATGCGTGCGACGAAACGGCTGGTAACCGGGCTTTCCTCGGTCGCCGGGCGCACGCTATCGCTGGCGGGGGGCGTTGCCTCGTCCATTGCCGGTGACCCCGTCGACTGTGCTACAGTAGGCCCGCGCCGCACCAGGACGGGGCAATCGGGCGCACTTTGCGTCCCGACGCTCCGCAAGGCTGGCGTCGGGCAGCCGGGGCGACACGTGCGCCGAACGCGACAGTTTTGCAAGAATTTGCGGTGCAATATCCGTGAAATTCTTGCCACCGGGCAACGGGTCGGTGATTCTCACGCGCGCTGCGCCCACCAAGAGGCTTAGATGATGATCAGAGCTTTCTCGCTTCTCGCTCTCGTGGCGACGATCGCGTCACCTGGAGTCGCGGATGCGTGCACTCCCAAGCGCGGGGCCGTACAGATGGGCCGAACCGTGGTGCTGGACACCAGCCAGCCCAGCCACCACGGCTCGATCAACCACGGCGAGACCGGCATCCTGAAAAAGGGCGAGGTGATCATCACCTTCGACGACGGCCCTATCCCTCAGCGCACGCGCCCGATCCTCGACAGCCTCGATCGCCACTGCGTGAAGGCCACGTTCTTTGCGGTGGGCCGCATGGCCATGGCCTATCCGGACACGCTGCGCGAAGTGGTGCGGCGGGGCCACACGCTGGCCGGGCACACCTGGAGCCACGCGAACCTCGGACGCACCGGCCTTTCCGGCGGCCGCAACGAGGTGGAGCGCGGATTTGCGGCGCTCGAGGCGATCACGGGGCGGCCGGCCTCGTCCCTCTTTCGCTTTCCCTACCTTTCGACCTCTCGCGTGCTGCTCGCCGAGCTGACCAAAGCCAACGTCGGCTCCATCTCCGTCGACGTGGTCAGCGGTGACACCGACGGCTACAGCGCCGAAAAGATGCTGCGCGTCACGATGGAGCGCCTCAGGGCGCGCGGCAACGGCATCCTGCTGTTCCACGACATCAAGAAGGAGACCGTGCGGGCCGTCCCGATGATCCTCGATGCGCTCGCCGCCGAGGGCTACAAGGTGGTCCACCTCAAGACCCGCGCGCCCTATCAAGCCCGTGCGGACCTCGTCGCCGAGTACCGCCGCATCCTCGACAAGCGGGCGCCGCTGGTCGCCGATGCCGGAGTGAGCCGGCCGACGCCGACCGTGGCGTTGCCGGTACGCCGGACCACCGTTGCCGCGGTGGCCGAGACCACCGGCGGCGGCTCGTTCTTCTCTTTCGCCTCGGCGAGCATCGCGAGCGAGGGTAGCGAGAGAGCCAAATTGGCACTCGATCGGGAATCGCGCGAGCTGCCAGCGCCGACACGCGCAAGGCCGAAGCCCGGCGAGGTTGCGCGGACCGAAGAAGGCACCGCGGAGGCGGGGACCACCGCCGCCACGGCAACATCCACCGAAGGAACACAAGCCGAGCCAAGCCGTGTCGCGGCGCTCGCGCCGACCGCACCCACGATCACCGACCTACCAGCGCGGCGCCAGCAGACCGCGGCCGCCAGTCCGGCTCGCGTCGATCAGGAGCCCATCGTCGGCTCGCTGCCGCGGCGACGCCCAGCTTCGCCCGACGACCCCTCGTCCGGCATCAAGGCCAACAAGCCGGACGAAGCGGCGGACCGGATGCCCCCGCCCGTGGCGACCGATGCCGACGCCAAACCCGAGTTCGCGGTGGCTCCCGTGGCACCGGCAGCTGCGGCAAAGCACACGCCCGAGGCCGGGTCCGAGGCAACCAACGAGATGCCCGGGATCGAACGCAAGCGGCCCGCAATAGTGCTCGGAAGCCCGACCCTCGAGGTCGCCAAGCCGGCGGACGAAATGCCTGCGGAACCGCTCTCACATGCTAGCGTTCCGGAAAGCGCCGCTCCCTCGGTCGCGACGACACCCGCCGGCAGCACGCCGACCATCGCCGGAGCGCCCGTTGCCGGCGCCAGCGAGGTGGTGCGCTCGGCGAGCGCGCCGGCCACGGCGGGCGCCACGACGTCGGCCACCGAAGGCGCGGCGGCACCAGCCGCTGCGAGTGGTCCCGGTGCACCCGGCGCGGTCGCCCGCAAACCGGCGGGCATCGGCACCGCGGATCCGATGGCGGGGGCCTCCAAGAAGCCGGCTGCCGCGGCGGTGGCACAACCGCCCCGTCAGCAGGGTGCCGGCGAGCGTGTCACCACGGCGCGGCGGACACCCGCCACGACCAATGCCGCGCTGCCCCGAAACGCCCAGCGCGGTGTGAGCGCCGCGACGGCGCCGCAGCCGACGGCACCGGACGTGGCAACGACGCGTGCCGCGAAGGCGACGGCGGCCTTGCGGCGCAAGCGGGCGGAGGCCCTGCGGCGAGCCGCGCTTCAAGCTGAACAGGAGCAACTTCGCCGGGCTTCGGCCGCGATCGAGGCGCGCAGGCGCGCCGCGGCCGCAGCCGCCCAGGCGGAACTGGCCAAGCCGCCGGTCGCATCGGCCCCCGCGTCCGCACCGACGGGCGGCGGCCAGACCGAATTGCAGAAGATCTGGCAGCGCGAGCCGTTCAGGACGCGCTAGGAGCGCCGCAATCGATCGTGCTGCAACGGGCGCACGGCCTCAGGCCGGCGCCCTGACAGCGCGCGGGCGGGCCACGGGGATCGCGCCAACCGCCTCGGCCTTCAACCTGCTGGCCTCAGACGGGAGCGGGACCGAAGGCGAGGACGGCATTCAGCCCACCGAAGGCAAAGGAGTTCGACAGCGCGTGCGTCACCTGCCGCCGGCGCCCGACGTTCGGCGTGTAGTCGAGATCGCACTGCGGATCGGCCTCCGCGAGGTTGATGGTCGCGGGCACGAAGCCCTCGGCGATCGCCTTGAGGCAGGCCACCGCCTCGATGCCACCGCCGGCACCCAGCAGATGACCGTGCATCGATTTCGTCGATGATACCGACAAATCCATCGCCGCCGGGCCGAAGACCTCGCGGATGGCACGGGTCTCGTTCAGATCGTTGACGGTCGTCGCGGTGCCATGCGCATTGACGTACTGGACGTCGGACGGGGCGAGGCCCGCGTCGGCGAGGGCGAGGCGCATGGCCTCCTTGGGCCCCTCGATGTCCGGGTTGACCATGTCCTTGGCATCGGAGGTCATGCCGAAGCCGAGCACCTCGCCGAGGATCGTCGCGCCGCGCGCCTTGGCGCGCTCGAGTTCCTCGAGCACGAGGAGGCCGGCGCCTTCCGCCAACACCGTGCCGTTGCGCTTCTTGGAAAACGGAAAGCAGCCCTCGGGCGAGAGCACACGCATCGCCTGCCAGGCGCGCATGGTTCCGAAGTTGAGGACCGACTCCGAGGCCCCTCCGATACCAACGTCGACGAGGCCATCGCGAATGAAGCCGAAGAGGAGGCCGATAGCGTGAGCAGCCGTCGAACAGGCGCTGACGGTGCCGAAAGTCGGCCCCTTGATGCCATACTCGATGCCGACGTGCGCGGCCGCCGACGAGCCGATGATGCGCAGCAGGGTCAGCGGGTGGGTCGCCTTCTTCTTCAGGATGAAGAGGTCCCGATAGGCCGTCTCGAACGTCACCAGGCCGCCGGCGCCGGACCCGATGATGCAGGCCGCGCGATGACCGTCCTCGAGTGGCCCCTCGAGGCCGGCCATGGAGAACGCCTCCATGGCGGCGACGCCAGCGAAATGCGAATAGCGGTCGGCGTGGGGCAGGACCTTGTCACGCTTCAGCGCCTGGAAGGTCGGCTTGGGGTCGAAATCCTTCACTTCACCGGCGATGGTGATGTAGAGGTCCTCGGTGTCGAAGTTGGTAATGGGGCCGATGCCGCAGGCCCCGGCCTGCATGGCCTGCCAATAGTTCTCGACGCCAACACCGATCGGGCTGACGACGCCCATGCCGGTGACCACGACGCGCCGCCGTGCCCTGTTCGATGTCATGCCGGCCTCCTCGGATTGCGAGACGCTGCCCGCCCCACCACGCCGCCCTGGGGGACGGAGCGCTACCGGAGCGACCGGCTCCCGTCATTCAACTAGGCGGCGGCGCCGCCAGGACTTTCGACGAGGGCCCGAACACGCTCCACCACACTGCCAACGGTCTTGAAGTCCTCGACTTCCTCGTTGGCGTTGTAGGGGATCTCGATCTGGAAGGTGTCCTCGAGGTCGAACACGATCATGGCGAGGTCGAGCGACTCGATCTCCAGCTCGTCGAGCTTGGTCTCCATGGTGATGTTCTTGTCCGGCGCCTTCATGTGCTTTCGCAGGATCTCGACGATCTTCGTGGCTACGTCGTCCATTGCCAGCTCCTCGATCAACAGTGCCGAAGGCACCTGCCGCCATCCCCGCGCCGCCGCGCGCCGCGCCAACGGCGCCCGCCGTCACTGCTGGTGCTAAAGCGCGCGGCACCGGTGGGCAAGGACTGTGCGCCGATATACCCAAATTTGGACCCTGTCGAGGTGGCGCTGAAGACCGGCGCGGCGCCGCGCACTGACTGGAGGCCGGCTGGGTGACCTAGACTTTTGGACTAGATTGACGCAAAGGTTAGGTTCTGGCGCGCCATGGCCCGCCGGCAGCCGGCGCAGTGCGAAATCCGCATGCCCGACGATCGGCGAGCAAAGAGCAAATAAACCGTGCGCGGGTGGGAGGACGAAGCATGAACGACTCTGCAAGCGGCAACGCGCCCGGTCCCGGTGCCGCCAGCACCGCGACGATGCCGTGGCTCGCTCACTATCCGGCCAGTGTCGAGTGGAAGGCACCGCTCGCGCAGCACCCCATGCACGAGTTGCTCGAGCACGCCGCTCGCCGGTTCCCCAAGAACACCTGCACGAACTTCCTCGGTGCGACGATCACCTACGAGGACATGCTCCGGCATTCGGACAAGGCGGCCAAGGGACTGGCGGCGGCCGGCGTCACCAGGGGCACGAAGGTCGGCCTCTTCCTGCCGAACTCGCCGACCTTCATCGCCTACTACTATGCCATCCTCAAGCTCGGCGCCGTGGTCGTGAATTACAATCCGCTCTATACGGTCGAGGAACTCGCCTACCAGGTCAAGGACAGCGAAACCGAGATCATGGTGACACTCGACCTCGCCGTCCTGTTCGGGAAGGTCGCCGAACTCATCGAGACCGGGGCGCTGAAGCGGGCCGTCATCGCGCATTTTCCCGCCCTGCTGCCAGGCTTGAAATCGGCGCTCTTCAAGCTTCTCAAGAGCAAGGACCTCGCCCGCCCCCGTACCTCGGCCGTGGCCGATCGCCTGCTCTTCGACGACGCCCTGACGGACAACGACGGAAAGCTTTCCCCGGTTGCAATCGATCCAGCCAACGACATCGCCGTGCTGCAGTACACGGGCGGCACGACGGGGACGCCGAAGGGCGCGATGCTGACGCACGCCAACCTTTCCGCGAACATCTCGCAGATGACGCACTGGGCGCCGGACCTCGTCGACGGAAAGGAAAAGGTGTTCGGGGCGCTGCCGTTCTTTCACGTCTTCGCGATGACGACGGTGATGAACTTCGGAATTGCGCGGGCGGCCGAGATCGTGATGATGCCGCGGTTCATGCTCGACGATGGCCTCAAGCTCATCGCCAAGACGCGCCCGAGCATCATGCCGGGTGTGCCGACACTCTACAACGCGCTGATGAACCATCCGAAAATCAAAAACTACGACCTCAGCTCGCTCAAGATGTGCATCTCCGGCGGGGCGCCGCTGCCGATCGAGGTCAAGCGCGGCTTCGAGGCGATGACCGGCTGCAAGCTGGTGGAGGGATACGGCCTTTCGGAGACCTCGCCGGTGGCCACCTGCAATCCGATCGGCGGCATCGTAAAGGAGGGCTCCATCGGGCAGCCTGTTCCGGGAACCAAAATAACGATCCGCGAGATCGGGAACTCCGCGAACATCCTGGCGATCGGGGAGAAGGGGGAGATCTGTATCGAGGGGCCGCAGGTCATGAAGGGCTACTGGAAGCGCCCCGACGAGACAGCGGACGTCATGGTGGGGGCGGCGCTGCGGACGGGCGACGTCGGCTACATGGACGAACAGGGCTTCACGTTCATCGTCGACCGCCTCAAGGACCTCATCATCTGCTCGGGCTACAACGTCTATCCGCGCCGCGTGGAAGAGGCGATCTATGAGTTCCCGGCAGTCGAGGAGGTGACAGTCATCGGCATTCCGGACGACTACCGGGGCGAGGCGCCGAAGGCCTTCATAAAGCTTCGCAAGGGCAAGACCGCAACCACGGAAGAAATCCTGAAATTCCTCGAGAAGAAGCTCTCCAAGATCGAGATGCCGGCGGAGATCGAGTTCCGCGACGAACTGCCCAAGACGATGATCGGAAAACTCTCCAAGAAGGAGTTGAAACAGGAGGAGGCCGGGCGACGCACCAGGAGTTGAGCCGAAGAGGCAAGGGGCGCCTCGGCGCGCCGACACCAGCGGACACGAGCAGCAAAAAGCATACACCGAGCAGGACATGAGCAAGTCGAGCGAGCCCCGTGCGCCAGCGGGGCCTGCGGACGCTCACGAGGAGCGCTACAGCATCGGCCAACTCGCCGACGACCTCAGCGTGACGACACGGGCGATCCGTTTCTATGAATCCCGCGGCCTGCTCTCACCGGGCCGGCAATCGGGCGCGCGCTTCTACGGGCGGCGGGACAGGGCACGCCTCATGCTCATCCTGCGCGGCAAGCGCCTCGGGTTCACGCTGGAGGAAATCGGGGAATTCCTCGATCTCTACGATGCCGACCCGACCCAGAAGTTGCAGCTGCAGCATCTGCTCGCAAAGGTCGATGCGGCGATCGCCGACCTCGGGAGCAAACTGGCCGATATCACGCGCACACTCGGCGAACTCGAGGACGTGCGCACCAAGGTCGTCGAAGCGCTGCACGAGCCGGATCAGGCTGCCCGGTAGGCGAGGCGCGAGGCGATCCGCACGGCAGCGGAACTGCAATTGCCGACCAGGTGGAACCAGGGAAAGGAACCGGAACATGCGTGCATGGCAACGAATTCTCGGTCTCAGCCTGATCCTGACGGGTGCAGCGGCACTCACCGCGACCGCCGACGACAGGACGCCGGCGCCCGAGGGCGCAAGCGTCTACTTCATCGGACTGGCCGACGGAGATACCGTGACAAGCCCGCTCGTCATCCGTTTCGGGCTCAAGGGCATGGGAGTGGCACCGGCCGGTGTCGAGAAGGAAAAGACCGGGCACCATCATCTCATCATCGATGAGACGGTCGAGGGAGACGA
Source organism: Hyphomicrobiales bacterium (assembly GCA_016125495.1). Classification (NCBI taxonomy): domain Bacteria; kingdom Pseudomonadati; phylum Pseudomonadota; class Alphaproteobacteria; order Hyphomicrobiales; species Hyphomicrobiales bacterium. Next base: position 110,641 of record WGLQ01000008.1, read on the forward strand.
ACTGCTCGAATCCCTGCCCGCCGACGACAATCACAAGCATTTCGGCGGAGGTCAGACGGAGGCGACGATCACCCTCGCCTCGGGCCGACACACACTGCAGCTCGTGGTCGGCGACCACAACCACATCCCGCACAATCCACCGATCATGTCGGAACGGATCACGATAACCGTGAAATGACCTCAGTTGCGGGCGACCGCCGCCGCTCGCAGCGGCGGCGGCTGCGCTTCCTGCCGCCTTCAGCCCGCCGCCTCCATGATCGCGGCAACGCCCATGCCGCCTGCCGTGCACACCGATATGAGTCCGCGACCGGAGCCCTTGGCGGCCAGCAGTTTGGCGAGCACGGCGATGATTCGCCCGCCGGTCGCCGCGAAGGGATGACCGACGGCAACGCTCGAGCCCTTGACATTGAGCCGCGCGCGATCGATCGCGCCGAGCGGGGCGGACCTGCCTAGCGTCTCGCGGCAGAATTTCTCGTCCTCCCACGCCTTCAGAGTGCACAGCACCTGGGCGGCGAACGCCTCGTGGATCTCGTAGAAATCGAAGTCCTGGAGGGACAGGCCGGTGCGCTCGAGCAGCCGGGCGACGGCGATCGTAGGCGCCATCAGGAGGCCTTTGCCGGCGACGAAATCGATCCCCGCATGCTGGCCGGCAGAGAGGTAGGCGAGCACCGGCAGGCCGCGTGCCTTGGCCCAGGCCTCGCTGGCGAGAAGGACAGCGGAGGCACCATCGGTGAGCGGCGTCGAATTGGCGGCGGTCAGCGTGCCTTTTTCTCCACGCTCGAAGACCGGTTTCAGTTCGGCGAGCCGCTCGAGCGAGATGTCGTCGCGTAGGTTGTTGTCCCGTGTCACGCCGGCGCAAGGAACGAGCAAATCGTCCATGAAACCATCACGGTAGGCGGCGCTCGCCTTGGTATGACTTTCGAAGGCGAGGAGGTCCTGTTCTTCGCGCCCAATGCCCCACTCCTGCGCCATCAACTCGCAGTGCTGGCCCATCGAAAGTCCGGTGCGCGGCTCGCCGTTACTGGGCGGCTCGGGCGCCAACTCGCCGAAACCGAAGCCCTTCAGGGCGCGCATTTTCGCGCCGAAGCCCTTGGCCCGCTGCAGGGCGATGAGGCGCTGTGCGAAGCGGCGCTGGAAGACGATCGGGGCATCGCTCGTGGTGTCGGTGCCGCAGGCGATCGCGCACTCGATCTCTCCCGTGGCGATTTTCGCCATCGAGCCGAGCGCGGCCTGGAGGCTCGTGCCGCAGGCCTGCATCAGCGTGACGCCCGGCGTTCCGGGATCGAGGGAGGTCGAGAGAACCGCCTCGCGCGTCAGGTTCCAGTCCTTGGCGTGGCCGATGATGGCGCCGCCGACTACCTCGTCGATGAGTTCACCCGAGAGCGAAAAGCGCTCGACGAGGCCCTCGAGGGAAACCGCGAGCATGTCGAGGTTCGAGAGATCGCCATAAAGCGAATTCGAGCGGCAGAACGGAATACGCATGCCACCGACGACGGCGACGCGCCGCAGTTCTCTTTGCATCGTCCTCAACGCCCCGCCTCCGTTCCCTCAGCTCCCGTGCCGCCCTCGTACCGCAACCTGCCGCAGTCCGCCCGAGGCTTCATGCGGCCTCCGAGCGAATCCGGGCGTGGCGCCAGTCGCCGGTCGCCCGGTAGTGCAGCGGTCCGCCACGGAAAGGAGCAAAACCAGTGCCGAAGACGACGCCGGCATCGACCATGTCGCCGTCCGCAACCACACCCTCCTCGAGGCACTTCTCGCACTCGTCGATGAGCGGAGCGATCAATTCGCGTCCCAGCACCTGGAGTTCGGCGGTCTCGAAGTCGATCTTTCCCTTCTTCGGCTTGCCGTCCTTCCAGACGTAGAAGCCCTCGCCCGTCTTCTTGCCGAGCTTGCCGGCCGCGACGAGCCGAGCGGCCTTCGATTCCGGTCCGCCCGTCTCGAGGCCGAGGATCTCGCCGACGTGCATGCAGATGTCGAGCCCGACCTGATCGGCAAGTTCGAGCGGGCCCATCGGCATGCCGAAAACGCGGGCGGCCTCGTCGATGCGCTCGCGCTCGTCGCCCCGCTCGAAGCGCTGCATGGCGCCGAGCATGTATGGGGCGAGGACACGGTTGACGAGGAACCCCGGCGTCGACTTCGTGACGAGGGGGAATTTCCCGATCGCCGTCACGAAGGCGCAGCCCCGCCCGATGTCGACGTCGCGCGAGAGCGGGCTGCGCACCACCTCGACGAGGGGGAGCTGGGGAACCGGGTTGAAGAAGTGGAGCCCGATCAGGCGCGCGGGGTCGACAAGGCCGGCGGCGATCTTCTCGATCGGCAGCGAAGATGTGTTGCTCGCCATGATGGCGCCGGGCTTCATGCGCGGCTCGAGGGAGGCGAACAGCTGTTGCTTGGGCTCGAGGCGCTCGACGATCGCCTCTATGACGACGTCGGCGCGCTCGACGCCGTTGCCCGCGCCATCGAGTTCGAGGCGGGACTCGGCGGCCTTGCGCTCGCCGGAGCGACGGAAGCGCTTGGCGAAATGGGCGTAGGCGCGCGTGCGGGCGGCCTCGAGCGCATCGCTCGAGAGATCCTGGAGCGTTACGGCCAGTCCCTGTGCCACGCAGTGGGCGGCAATGTCGGCCCCCATCGTACCGGCGCCGATGACGTGCACTCGGCGAACCGGCTCGGCGGACTTGGGGGCCTGTTCCTTGAGGAGTTCGGACAGGCGGAAAACGCGGCGGAGCGCGCGCGCCTGGGGGCTCACCATCAACGGGGCGAAGGCTCGCGTCTCGGCCGCCTTCATGCGGGTGAGATCACCACCGAACTGCTCGAACAGATCGATGAGGGCGAAGGGCGCCGGATAATGCTCCTTGCGCGCCTTCTCGGCGGTCGCTGCCCGCATGCGCTTGACCAGCATGCCGCGGATCGGCGACTGGCGCATCAGCGCGTGCAGGCGCTTTTCCCGCCGCGGGCGGATGCCGCGAAGGATCGCCTTGCGGGCCGCCCAGCGCAGCCGGTCGGGACTGGCAACGAGCTGATCGACCAGCCCCATGGCACGGGCGGCCTCGGGGCGGAGCATGCGCCCCGTCAGCATCATCTCCATGGCTGCCGGGGCACCTGCGAGGCGGATCGAGCGGACAGTGCCATTGAGACCCGGAAAAATGCCGAGCTTGACCTCCGGCAGCCCGAGGCGAGTCGTCTCGGCACGGTCGGCGATGCGGTATTGGCAGGCCATCGCGAGTTCCAGGCCGCCGCCGAGGCAGTAACCCGAGATCGCCGCGACGATCGGCACGCGCGAGCGTTCGATCCGATCGAGCTCTGCGGTCGCCCGGGAAACTTCGTGGGCAACGGCGGTCTCACTCGAATAACCGTCGAACTCGCGGATATCGGCGCCGGAAATGAAGCTGCGCGGCTTGGCGGACGCGATGACGAGCCCCTTGACGCGGCCCGTGCCGGCTGTCTCATCGAGGTTGGCGAGGATGAGGGCGAGTTCCTCCGTCGGACGCCGGCCGAGCGTGTTGGCGCTTTCGCCCGCGCGATCGAAGATCGCCCAGGCGATGCCGTCCATGTCGATATAATAACGCCAGTCCTGCAATTCGCCGATCGGATGCTCGAAGGCCCCAAGCGGGTCCCAGCGTGCCTTGGTCGACATAATTCCTCCCCGCTACGGGCGTCCCTGCCCGCCGTCCCGTCGTCGCATCCGGCCGGACATGCACCGCCCCGGCTACTCGGCAGCCTTCACGATACCGGCACCCGGCCTCGCTTCGCCATGGCCATAGGCGGGCACCAGTTCGGCCGGCGTGAACTGGTCGACGGCGATGACCCGTTGGACGAGACCGTCGACCTCGCGCAGTTGCTCGCCCTCCGCGCCCGTGAGGATGGCCTTGGCAACCGCCTCGGCGATCCAGTCGTGCCCGTGGAAGCGACGCACCTTGCCCTCGCGGATCGCCTTTTCGAGTTTGCGCTCGACGGCTTCAGCGGCCACCACCTTCGGCAGCGCGATCTCGAGCAGGCCCATGGGATCGCTCGCGCTCGTCGAGATGAAAATGTCGCGGGTCAGGCGGTCGCGCACGGCGCCCGGCTCCAGCACGAGACTCGCGACATGCCGGCCGAGCGTATCGGCGGCCGGGCGGTAGGCCCCGCCCATGGTGAAAGCGCAGAGCCGCATCAACCAGCGCGCGGGGGCGACTGGGAAATTCTCGACTGCCCCATAGAGCTGCTCCTCGAAGCGGTCGAGACAGTTCTGGGCGCAGAGCGCGACGATGGCACGGTCGACCTCGGGTCGGCCGTCGTCCTCGTAGCGCTTGAGGACGCAGGAGAGGAGATAGAGCTCGCTCAGCGCGTCGGCCATCCGCCCGGTGATGCGCTGGCGCGACTTCAGGCCGCCGCCGAGAAGCGCCACGGAAAGATCGGCGACGAGGGCGAAGTTCCGGCTCGCGCGGGCGAGCTGGCGATACCAGTGGGCGTGCTCGCCAGCGCCTTCGGGAGCCGAAAGGAAGCGCCCACCCGTCAGGTTGTTCCAGAGGCTGGCCGCGACGTTCGAAACGGCAAAGGAGACGTGCGAGAGGAACGCCTTCTCGAAGGCGGCAAGGCCCTTGGTGCCGTCCGCTTCCTGGAGAGCGGAGATTTCCGCGTAGAGGTAGGGGTGACTGCGCAGGGCGCCCTGGGCGAAGGTGATGAGCGAACGCGTCAGGATGTTCGCTCCTTCGACCGTGATGCCGACCGGGATCATCTGGTAGGCGCCGAAGAGATAGTTGGTCGGTCCGTCACAGACGGCGCGTCCGGCATGCACGTCCATGGCGTCGGCGACCGCCTGGCGCATGCGCTCTGTCGCCTGATACTTCATGAGCGCGCTGATGACGGCGGGCTTTTCGCCGCGCGAGACCATCGCGGCCGTCGCCGCACGCGCCGCCTCGACGGTGTAGGCGTGCTCGACGAGGCGTGCGATGCGCTCGTCGATGCCTTCCATGCGGCCGATCGCGATGCCGAACTGCTTGCGGATACGGGCATAAGCGGACGTCGTGCGCAGCATCGTCTTGATGCCAGCGGTGGACGAGGAGGGCAGCGAGATCGCGCGCCCGGCCGAGAGACACTCCATCAGCATGCGCCAGCCCTGGCCGGCCATCGCCTTGCCGCCGATGATCCAGTCGATGGGAATGAAAATGCCGCTGCCCGAGATCGGACCGTTCGGCCAGCCGCCCTGGGCCGGCAGGTGGCGGTTGCCGATGACGAGGCCCGGATGACCGGCGGGAACGAGGGCGACCGTGATCCCGATCTCGTCGCGCTCGCCGATGAGGTGCTCGGGATCATGGAGACGGAAGGCGAGACCGACGAGTGTGGCGACCGGCGCGAGCGTGATGTAGCGCTTGTCGATGTCGAGGCGGATGCCGAGCACCTCCCGGCCGTCGTGCATGCCGCGCGTCACGACGCCGATGTCGCGCATGGTCGCGGCATCGGAGCCACTGTTGGGACCGGTGAGACCGAAGCACGGGATCTCGTCGCCCCTGGCGAGGCGCGGGAGATAATATTCCTTCTGGTGATCCGTTCCGTACTTCTCGATGAGCTCGCCGGGGCCGAGCGAGTTGGGCACCATGACGATGGTGGCGACATCCGGCGAACGCGAGGAGACCTTGCCGAGGATCAGGGACTGGGCCTGGGCGGAAAAGCCGAGGCCGCCGTGCGCCTTGGAGATCAGCATACCAAGGAAGCCGTGGCGCTTGACGAAGGACCAGATCTCGTCGGGGATCTCCCTCCGATGGTGACGGATCTGCCAGTCGTCCACCATCTTGCAGAGTTCCTCGGTCGGCCCCTCGAGGAAGGCGCGCTCCTCGTCGGTCAGCACGACGCCCGGCACGGCACGCAACTCGCGCCAGTCGGGCGTGCCGGAAAAGAGCTGGGCGTCCCAGCCGATCGTGCCGGCCTGAAGTGCTTCCTGCTCGGTCTCGGAGACCTTGGGCAGGATGCGCCGCACGGCGGAAAACGCCGGACGCACGATAAGCGCGCGGCGGATGGCGGGAACCGAAAGGAGGGCGAGGACAGCGGCCGGCAACCAGCCGAGCAGCGAGAGGCCCGTCAGGCTCGGCAACGTGAGCGCGCCTGCCGTGACGCCGGATTGCACAAGCAGCGTGACCAAGGCAGCGAACCCCGCCCAGACCACGAGGCGCGCGCGGTGGATGGCGAGAGCGAAGGCCAGTGCGGCGACCAAGAGCACGAAAAGAAAGGCTGCCATCACCATCTCCCTTGGTCGTTCGTTTCGGGCGCGCCGAAGGGCGCCTCGCAGAGCGCCGCATTGCAGCCCAACGCTGCGAAAGTAGCAACGGTTGACGTTTACGTCAAACCTCGCCCGGTGGCGCGCGCCGGTCAGATTGTCGTGATCTTCGTATAGGCCGCCAGCAGGCTCGGCTTTTCACGACCATGGCGACTCGCGTATCCTTCGAGTTGCATCTATCGTGCGCGGCAAACGTGCGCAAAGTGGGTCCAAGGCCACCGAACAGGCCGCCGACGAGCGCCGCCGGTGCCCTTCGAATGACGGGTTCGGACTTGAGCAGAGGCCATCTCTTGGCTAACAGCAGAGCCAAGAGATCGCGAGAAGCGATGCCATGACGGGGACAGGGCACCAATGACAGATGACCGCCGGAGCCGCGATCAACGAGGTGTTCGCCCCGACAGCCATCCGTGTCCCGAACAAGTCGCTCATGGCGATGGTCCACGCTTCGAGGCCCGTTCACCACTTCTCACCACCACGCGACGCACGTTCCTCGTCGCCGCCGGCGCGGCGGTGCTCGCGGCCCGCTGGCTACCGTTCGCCGCCATTCCGGCGCAAGCGGCCGAGCGCGTCACCTGGGAAGACGCCATGAAGGCGCTCATCGGGGAGGTGGTGCCGGCACCCGGGCGTATCGCCCTGCAGATGCCGGAGCAGGATGTCGGCGGTGAAATGGTGCCGTTCACCGTTTCCGTCGACAGTCGCATGCTCGAGTCGGACTACGTGAAATCCGTGCATGTCTTTGCGACGGACAACCCGCGACCCGAAGTCGCCAGTTTCTTCTTTTCACCGCTCGCCGGGCGGGCGGCCGCGAGCAGTCGAATGCGGCTGGTGACGACGCAAGAGGTGGTGGCGGTGGCCGAGATGAGCGACGGCTCGGTATTTCTCGGCCGGCGACGCGTGGTCATCCTGCCGGCGGTCGCGCAGGCAGGCTTCAACTGAGCGTCACGGCCGCGAGATCGCGCCGGCGTCCCGGGCGCGGCCGCGAGCGGGACGGCTGAACATGGAGGTGGATGGTGCGACCGCGGGTGGAGCTGCCGAGCCGGATACGCGTCGGCGACGTCGTCGAGGTCAAGACACTCATTCCGCATGAGATGGAGTCCGGCCTCAGGCGAGACAAGACGAGCGGAAAGCCCATTCCGCGCCTCATCGTGCACAGCATGGTCGCGCAATACAACGGCCGGGAGGTGTTCAGCACCCGTTTGCACGGCGCGATTGCGAGCAACCCCTACATCGCCTTCTACATGAAGATCACGGGGCAAGGCGATCTGGTGGTGACCTGGATCGACGATGCCCAGAAAACCTGGCGCGTGCGGCGCCGTATCGAGGTGGCTTGACGGGCCCAGCCATTGCCAAGGCCGGCCTAAGGCGCGGGATGGCGAGTAGTGGAGCCGGAAGGGCCTTGGCAAGAGGACAAGCGTGATGACCGACGAACCCCAATCGGCACAAATGGGCCCCTACATGGTCGAGCTGGAGGCCGGAAAGCGCTATTTCTTCTGCTCCTGCGGGCGCTCCGCGAGCCAGCCGTTCTGCGACGGCTCACACAAGGGGACCTCGTTGCAGCCCCTCGCGTTCACGCCCGAGCAGAGTGGCATGTTCAATCTCTGCGGCTGCAAGCAGTCCGATACGCCGCCGTTCTGCGACGGCTCGCACAATCTCTATTAGCCCTTCCGGCACCGGCCTGGCGAGCGCTTGCGGAACCGCACCAATGGGCGGCTGCCCTCGCCACCGTGACGTCACAATGATTGCTGGACGCCCGAAGGGTTGCTAAGAGCACATGAGTTGCGGTGGCACCACGGCGCCGCAACCGGGATGGAGGGGGACGCGACGCACGTCCGCCCATGGGGAGGAGCGCGCGGGCATGGAATATTTCACTCAGCAGCTCATCAATGGTGTGACGCTCGGGTCCATCTACGGCCTCATCGCAATCGGCTACACGATGGTCTACGGGATCATCGGAATGATCAATTTCGCGCATGGCGACATCTTCATGGTCGGCGCGTTCACGGCGCTGATCCTGATCATCGCACTCGGGCTCAGTGCCGCGAGCCCGGCGCTGGTGCTGATCCTCGCGCTCGTGCTGGTGATGGCGATCGCCATGGTGCTGACGGCGGCCTGGGGCTGGTCGGTGGAGCGGATCGCCTACCGGCCGCTACGCCAATCGTTCCGGCTCGCGCCGCTCATCACGGCGATCGGCGCTTCGATCGTGCTGCAGAACACGGTGCAGATCGTGCAGGGCGCCAAGGTCAAACCGCTGCAGCCGATCGTCACGGGCGGCTATACGATCATGGAGGGCGGCGGGCTCACGGTTTCGTTGTCCAACATCCAGATCCTCATCATCGTGACGACGGTCGTGCTGATGGCGGGCTTTTCCTACCTCATCGCCAAGACGCCGCTCGGTCGCTCGCAGCGTGCCTGCGAACAGGACCGCACGATGGCGGCCCTTTCGGGCGTCGACGTCGACCGTACCATCTCGCTCACCTTCGTGGTGGGGGCGGCGCTGGCCGCGGTCGCCGGCATGCTTTTCCTCCTCTATTACGGTGTGATCGACTTCTACATCGGCTTCCTCGCCGGGGTCAAAGCGTTCACGGCCGCAGTGCTCGGCGGCATCGGTTCGCTGCCGGGGGCCATGCTCGGGGGCCTCATCATCGGCCTCATCGAGACGTTCTGGTCGGGCTACTTCTCGGTCGAGTACAAGGACGTCGCCGCCTTCTCGATCCTCGCAATCGTGTTGATCTTCCTGCCGGAAGGTCTGCTCGGCAAGCCGGAAGTCGAGAAGGTCTGAGGGCCGGCAGTCGGGTGCTACGGGGCGAGCGCAGGCGTTAGAGGGGCAAGCGGAGCATGGCAGCGGTTGGCGAGCAGCGCTCGGGCGGGGGGCAGACCACGGCAGGCATCGGCGAGGGGGCCGTCGGGGCCCTGCGCAGTGCCTTCACGGCCGCGCTGGTGGCGGCGGTGGTCGGCATGCCGCTCTTTGCGTTCCTCACCATCCAGGAGCCTCAGGGCCTCGTCCTCAAACCGACGTGGACCACGTACCTCGGGCTGATCGGGGCGGTATTCGCGCTGACGCTGATGCGCAGCGGGGTGGTCGATACGGGGGCGCTGCGTGCCTCCGGCGACAACCGCGCATGGCGCGCGGTCACCCGGGCCTTCGCGCGGATCTCCCCCTTCCTTTCCGCCGCGCTCATTGCATTCGCGATCGCCTTTCCCTTCGTCTTTTCCGATGATCGCAGGCTGCTCGACCTCGGCATCCTGGTGCTGACGTACGTGATGCTCGGCTGGGGGCTCAACATCGTGGTCGGGCTCGCCGGGCTTCTCGATCTAGGCTATGTCGCGTTCTACGCTGTCGGCGCCTATTCGTTCGCGCTGCTCGCCAAGTATTTCGCCCTCGACTTCTGGATCTGCCTGCCGCTGGCCGGCATCCTGGCGGGCTTCTGGGGCATCATCCTCGGCTTTCCGGTGCTCCGGCTCAGGGGCGATTATCTCGCGATCGTCACGCTGGCGTTCGGGGAAATCATCCGGGTCGTACTCATCAACTGGTATCAGTTCACGAACGGACCCGACGGGATTTCTGGCATTCCGAAACCGAGCTTTTTCGGACTGGAGTTCACGCGCACCGGCGACAACGCGTTCCACACGTTCTTCGGCCTCGAGTTCGCGACGACCCACCGCTTCATCTACCTCTACTTCATCATCCTCGGCCTCGCGCTCCTAACCAACTTCGTGACCATGCGCCTTCGGCGACTGCCGATCGGGCGGGCGTGGGAGGCGTTGCGCGAGGACGAAATCGCCTGCCGCTCCCTCGGCATCAACGTCACCAACACCAAGCTCACGGCATTCGCCATCGGGGCGATGTTCGGCGGTTTCGCCGGCGCCTTCTTTGCGACGCGCCAGGGTTTCGTCTCGCCGGAAAGCTTCACGTTCCTCGAGAGCGCGACCATTCTCGCCATCGTCGTGCTCGGCGGACTCGGCAGCCAGCTCGGCGTCGCGATCGCTGCGGTCGTGATGATCGGGGGCGGGGAATATTTCTTCCGCGAGTTCGACGAGTACCGGATGCTCATCTTCGGCGCGGCGATGATCATCATCATGGTGCTGCGCCCGCGCGGCCTCGTCTCCTCGCGCACGCCGACGATCGCCCTCGGGACGCGCCGCGCGATTTCGAGCGATCTCGTCAAGGAGGGCCACGGGTGAGCCAGAGCGATCTGATCCTCGAGGTCCAGCACCTCACGATGCGGTTCGGCGGGCTGGTGGCGGTCGACGACGTCAGCTTCAATGCGCGAAAGAGCAAGATCACCGCGCTCATCGGGCCGAACGGGGCTGGCAAGACCACCGTCTTCAACTGCATCACCGGCTTTTACAAGCCAACCGTCGGCATGATCCGGCTCAACCATCCGGACGGCGAGCCGAGGCTGCTCGAGCGGCTTCCCGGACACCAGATCAACGCCGATGCTCGCGTGGCGCGGACGTTCCAGAACATCCGCCTCTTCACGGGAATGACGGCCCTCGAGAACCTGCTGGTCGCCCAGCACCAGCCGCTGATGGCCGCGTCGGGCTTCACGATCGGAGGAATCTTCGGCACCGCCGGCTATCGCCGCGCCGAGCACGAAGCCGTCGACTTCGCACGCTATTGGCTCGAGCGCGTCGGGCTCATCGACCGGGCGGACGATGCGGCGGGCGATCTGCCCTACGGCGGTCAGCGCAAGCTCGAGATCGCGCGGGCCATGTGCACGCGCCCGGTGCTGCTCTGCCTGGACGAGCCGGCGGCCGGACTCAACCCGCGCGAGAGCCAGGAACTCAACGATTTGCTCACATCAATTCGCGACGAGGACGCCCTTTCCATCCTCCTCATCGAGCACGACATGGGCGTGGTGATGGGCATCTCGGACCACATCGTGGTGCTCGATTACGGGGTCAAGATTGCCGATGCCGCGCCCGAGCAGGTGCGCCAGGATCCGCAAGTCATCGCCGCCTATCTCGGCGTCGACGAGCAGGAGGTGGAGCAGGTCGAGCAGGAGATCGCATCGTGACCGGTGTCGTCCTTCAGGTCCAACGGGTCGAGACGTTCTACGGTCGCGTGCAGGCCCTTCGGGGCGTCGACCTCCACGTCAATGCCGGGGAAATCGTAACGCTGATCGGCTCGAACGGCGCCGGCAAGACGACGTTGATGATGACGATCTGCGGCAACCCGCGCGCGCGCAAGGGCCAGATCATCTACGACGGCACCGACATCACCCGCATGCCGACGCATAAGATCATGCACTCGGGCATCGCCCAGTCGCCGGAGGGGCGGCGGATCTTCCCGCGCATGACGGTGCTCGAGAACCTGCAGATGGGATCGATCCTCAACAAGCGCGCCGCCGAGACGTTCGACGAGGACCTCGAGCGTGCCTTCGTGCTCTTTCCGATCCTCAAGAAGCGCCAGAGCCAGAGGGGTGGCACGCTCTCGGGTGGCGAGCAGCAGATGCTCGCCATCGCACGCGCGCTGATGGGCCGGCCCAAGCTGCTCTTGCTGGACGAACCCTCGCTCGGCCTCGCACCGCTCATCGTCAAGCAGATCTTCGAGGTGATCGGGGAACTCAACCGGCGCGAAGGGCTGACCGTCTTCCTCGTCGAGCAGAACGCCTACCACGCACTCCGGCTCGCGCATCGCGGCTACGTCATGGTGAACGGCGCCATCACCATCTCGGGGACGGGCGAAGAACTGCTGCATCGCCCCGAGATCAGGGCCGCTTACCTCGAAGGCGGCGCCCACTGAGGCCGGTTCGAACCCGCTCCGCGCGTGCGTGGCCCTCTCACCCCTTGCCGATCGGGGAAGAGAAATCCCGGTCGTCGACCGGTTCGAGCCAGGTCACGCTCACACCATCGAGCGCCTCCTGAATGGCGATATGGGCCATCTGCGTTTCGATGCCGGCGCCGTGCCAGTGCTTCTCGCCCGGCGGGATCCAGACCACATCTCCCTGGCATAGCTCGCGTACCGGCTCGCCCCAGGTCTGATAGCGCCCGCGCCCGGAGACGATCACCAGGCTCTGGCCGAGGGGATGGGTGTGCCAGTTGGTGCGGGCGCCGGGTGCGAAGGTGACGAGCAGCGCCCGCACGCGGGCCGGCGCCTCGGCTTCGACGAGCGGGTCCTGCCAGACGGTTCCGGTGAAATATTCGGCGTTTGCGCGCGTGCTCGGGCGGCTGCCGGCGGGGTACAGCTTCATTTCCTCTCCCTTTCTCGATCCGATGCCGGCCGGTGCCGCGCGCCCAACATCACGCAAAGCTCGCGGGCAGTTCGCGTTTGCGGCGGGCGATGAAATCGTCGAGCGCCTCGCCTACAGCCACATCCATCTCCGGTCGGCGATAGTCGGCAAGGAGGCGTTCGCGATGTGAGGCGGCGCGCGACACCGCATCGCATTCACCGCGTTCGCGCCATTGCTCGAAGGAGGCAGTGTCGAAGAGTGCGGAGGAATGGAAGGCGTCGCGGTAGCGCGCCAGGGTGTGGCTCGCTGCGAGAAAGTTTCCGCCCGGTCCGACCTCGCGCACTGCCTCGAGGGCAAGGGTCGCCTCGCAGACCTGCGGGCCGGCGGCAAAGCGGGCGGCGACCGCGAGCAATTCGGCATCGAGAACGAGCTTGTCGAGATCGAGACAGAGACCGGCCTCGAGGTTGCCGGTGGCATGAATGAGGAAATGCGCGCCCGACAGGACCGCCGCCTGGAGCGCCATCGCGCTTTCGAGGCCGGCTTGGTAATCGGGAAGCTTGGACGTGGACGTCGTGGCGCCGGTGCGGAAGGGAACACCGAGGCGGCGGGCGAGCTGACCGGCGGCGAGGTAGCACTGCCAGGTCTCCTCATAGCGAACCGGCGCGCCGGAACGCATGTCGAGGCCGGTGGAGAGATATCCGAAGATCACCGGCGCGCCGGGGCGAACCAACTGGGCAATCGCCATGCCAGCAAGCGCCTCGGCCAGGGCCTGGGCCAGCATGCCGGCGGCGGTGACGGGGCCGGCGGCGCCACCGATGACGAAGGGGGTGATTACAGTGCCCTGACCGGCGGCGGCATAGGTGCGCAGAGCCGCCAGCATGGTGCCGTCGAGCACGAGCGGGGAGTTGAGGTTGATCAATCCGAGGAGGCAGCAATTCTCGGCAACGACCTCCTTTCCGAGGACGATCTCCGCCATGTGGATGGAATCAGCCGCGCGTTCCCCCGAGGTGACGCTCCCCATGAAGGGCTTGTCGGAGAGCGTGAGGTGGGCGCGGACCATGTCGAGATGGCGCGTGGTGACGGGCTGGTCGGTCGGCTCACAGACCGTGCCGCCGGAGTGATGCAGGGCGGGCAGGCTGTAGACCAGCTTCACGATCGTCTCGAAGTCGGCAAGCGTCGAATAGCGCCGGACCATGTCCGACGCGCGCACGAACGGCGGGCCGTAAGCCGGCGAAAAGACCAGGCTGTCCTTGCCGAAGCGGACGCTGCGATCGGGGTTGCGCGCTCGCTGCTCGAAGCTCGCCGGGGCCGAACGTTTGACGATCCCGCGTGCGAGACCTTGCGGAAACCGAACCCGCTCGCTGGTAACCTCGGCCCCTGCCGCACGCAGCAGAGCAAGGCTCTCGGGATCTTGGCGCACGTCGACCCCGATCTCGGCGAGGATACGGTCGGCCGTCGTCTCGATGGCGACGAGGGCCTCCTCACCCAGGAGATCATAGGGCGGAATTCGGCGGGTCACATATGGCAGCGCGAGAGGTGCGGGTTGATCCGACTGTTCGTGCCGACGTCCGCGCCGACGGTGCGTTCGGGATGACGACGCCGCGAGGGACGCCGGGGGGACGGCGCTGGCTGGATCCACCATAGGTGCTGCTCCTGGCGCGAACGTGCCGACTTGGCGCTTGCTTGGACGTCAGCATAGACGGACGCACGCTGCGGTCCAGTGTCATGGCGAGCGGGCGACGTCCGATCAGGCAGAGCGAGAGCCGGACCGCTCGGGGCTTGCCAGTCGGGGGAGCGCATGGCATCCGAGGGAAGCATCGATTGCCGGCCGCGAGACCGACGACAAGGGGATGGCGATGGGAATCATCTGGGAGAAGTCGTTCATCATCTTCCTGTTCATCACCCTCATTCTCGGCGGCGGCGCCGCGTGGATGACCGGGCGGGCCCTGGCGCGCGGTTGGGCGCCGTTCTGGCAGGCCGCCCTCTACATGCTCTTGCTCGGCGCCGCGGTCCGCTTCTTCCACTACGGCCTCTTTGCGCCGCCGCGCGAGGGCACGTTGCTGTCGCTGCATTATTATGCGGTCGACACCGCGATCCTGATCGCGCTGGCCTGGCTCGGCTATCAGTCGACGCGGGCGACGCAAATGGCGACGCAGTACGGCTGGCTCTATCGCAAGACCAGTCCGCTCACCTGGACGGCGAAATAGCGCGCATCGCGCCGGGCTCGTGGTCGCAAGACCGGCGAATGGTTGCGTCTGCAGTCGAGCTCAGCTCTCTAAGAGGTCGGCGCGTCGGCGCACCCGCTCAGGCCGCCTCGGCGACGCAAGCAAGGACGCTCTCGAACATGGCTCTGCCATCGGTGCCGCCGAGTTCGACGTCGGCAAGGCGTTCGGGGTGCGGCATCAGGCCGAGGATGCGCCCGTCCGGTGAGCAGAGCCCTGCGATGTTGGCGAGCGATCCGTTGGGGTTCGCCTCAGCCGAGGCTTCGCCCGACGGCGTCACGTAGCGCAAGGCCACCTGACCCTCACCCTCGATGCGCGCGAGCATCTCGGGATCGGTGAAATAGTTGCCGTCGGCATGGGCGATCGGGATGCGCAGCACGGCGCCCGGAGAATAGCGGTTGGTGAAAGGCGTGGTCGTGCGCTCCACGCGGACGTGGACGTCACGGCAGATGAAATGGAGCGAGGCATTGCGCATCAGGACGCCGGGCAAGAGACCTGCCTCGCAAAGAATCTGAAAGCCGTTGCAGATGCCGAGTGTCGGCGTGCCGGCCCGCGCGCGGGCAACGACGTCGCGCATGATCGGGGAGCGCGCCGCGATGGCGCCGCAGCGCAAATAGTCACCGAATGAAAAACCGCCCGGCAGCACGATGAGATCGAGCCCCTCCGGCAATGCGGCATCGGCGTGCCAGACCATCGCCGGCCGGCTGCCGGTGATCTGCTCGATGGCAACGGCGACGTCCCGGTCGCAATTAGAGGCCGGAAAGACGACGACGGCGGATTTCATGGGGTTGCCCTCCAGCCGATAACTCAGCGCATCACATAGAGGACGGCGACGGCGGCGGCGATGAGCGGCACCAGTAGGAAGACCGCCACCTTGCCTGCCAGCGACAAGATGGCGGACCGCTCCGCCCGCCCATGAGCTTGCCCGCGAACCCGATCCGTCATGACCGCCGCCCGCGCAAGCGCCCTCAGGCCACCAGCTCGACACGGTAATTCTCGATCACCGTGTTCGCCAGGAGCCGCTCACACATCTGCCGCAGGCTCGCCTCAGCGGCTGCCGGGTCGGTCTCGGCCAACTCGATCTCGATCAGCTTGCCCTGGCGCACGTCGCCGACGCCGGCAAAGCCGAGCGCACCGAGCGCGCCAGCAATCGCGCGCCCCTGGGGATCGAGCACCCCGTTCTTCAGCGTGACAGTCACGCGTGCCTTCATTCCCGATCCCCCGCCTCGCCGGCCGCGGCCTTCAGTTGACGTTGTTGGACGATACCAAACGCGGCCCCTTTCCGGTGGCCGGCTTGGAGTCGTTGAGGATGCCCAGCCGCCGGGCAACCTCCTGATAGGCCTCCACGAGACCGCCGAGGTCGCGCCGGAAGCGGTCCTTGTCCAACTTCTCGTCGCTCTCGATGTCCCAGAGCCGGCAGGAATCCGGGCTGATCTCGTCGGCGAGCACGATACGCATGTTCTCGTTTTCGTAGAGGCGCCCGAACTCGACCTTGAAGTCGACCAACCGGATGCCGACCCCGAGGAAGAGACCGCTCAGGAAGTCGTTGATGCGCAGGGCGAGGGCCATGACCTCGTCGAGTTCCTGGGGCGTGGCCCAGCCGAAGGCGGTGATGTGTTCCTCGGTGACCATCGGGTCGTCGAGTTCGTCGGCCTTGTAGTAGAACTCGATGATCGAACGCGGCAGCGGCAAGCCTTCCTCGAGGCCGAGGCGCTTCGACAACGAGCCGGCCGCGACGTTGCGGACAACCACCTCCAGCGGGATGATCTCCACTTCGCGGATGAGTTGCTCGCGCATGTTGAGGCGGCGCATGAAGTGCGTCGGCACGCCGATCTCACCGAGCCTCTTGAACAGATACTCGGAGATCCGGTTGTTCAGGACGCCCTTGCCCTCGATCACCTCGTGCTTCTTGGCGTTGAAGGCGGTCGCATCGTCCTTGAAGTGCTGAATGAGCGTACCCGGCTCGGGGCCCTCGTAGAGGACCTTGGCCTTGCCCTCGTAAATCCGCCGACGTCGACTCATGGGTGTGTCCTTGTCACTGGTCGGCTCGTAACTTTCGAGCCTGGATCGGCCTGTCACCTCGAGGCCCGCCGGACCGCCCGGACCGTCGCCGATCCGGCCGCGAGTGGACCGTTCGCGGCGCCACGCCCGGTCGGACGGCGGCGATCACGCCGAGCGGGCCGCGGGCGAACCGCAGCCGAGCCGCGCCACCCTATCCGATCGGCGCGCGTCCCACAATGAAAGCCGCTCCGGCAGTGCGCTTTGTTACCTGGTAATTCGTTCGCCCGGTCCGCGCACCCAGGTTGATAACATGGGGTCGGCACGTTATCTCCAACAGTGGGATCGCGTTGGCAAGTCATCCTTCGACCGACGCGACCGGCGCTTGGCGCGGTGCCGGAAGATCGCAATCAGCACCGCTCGGGGAGCGTCGTGCTCGGTGGCAGCAGCAGGGGCCGACCGGTCCCGGGCGTTTGCCGGCCCGGGCCGCGCGGTGATCAGGAGAACGTCCCGATGAACACTTTCGACGATCGCAAGAAGTCCTATGAGGCCAAATTCGCGCACGATCAGGAAATCAAGTTCAAGGCCAGCGCACGCCGCAACAAGCTGCTGGGGCTGTGGGCCGCGGACCTGATGGGCATCTCCGGCGCCGAGGCGGACGACTATGCCAAGGCCGTCATCAAGGCAGACTTCGAGGAAGCGGGCGACGACGACGTCTTTCGCAAGATCCGTCGCGATTTCGATGCCAAGGGGGTCGCCCAGTCCGACCACCAGATCCGTCGCAAGATGGATGAATTGATGGTCACGGCCTTCGAACAGGTCACGCAGTAGTCGGATCCCGCTGCGGCCGGTCCACCACGACCGCCGGTTTCGGGTGTTTCAGGGAGGCTGCGGGCCATGATCCGGCAGGCGCTTGCGAAACGGGGTAGCCCGCTGCATGCCTCCTGGCACACGCTCGGCGTACCGCTCGGCATCGAACTGGCGGCGGCCGAGGGGTGGGATCTGGCGCTCATCGACCAGCAGCACGGCATGGGCGGCAACGACCAGCTCGTTGCCCAACTGACGGCGGCGCGGGCCGCCGGCGTGCCGGGGCTGGTGCGGGTTGCATGGAACGATGCGGCCCTCGTCTCGCGGGCCCTCGATGCGGGTGCGGCGGGAGTCGTCGTGCCCATGGTCAACAGCGCCGAGGAGGCCGCCGCCTTGGTGCGTGCGGCCAAGTATCCGCCCCTCGGGGCGCGCAGCTGGGGCCCCTACCGGGCCGCGCTCACCAGCTCCGGGGACTACCTCTCGGACGCCAACGAGGCCACGCTGGCGTTCGCCCAGATCGAGACGGCGGCGGCGGTCGAGGCGCTCGATGGGATCGTTGCGACAGCTGGCATCGACGGCCTGCTGGTCGGCCCGAACGACCTCGCCCTCTCGCTCACCGGTGCGCGCGACATTCGCGCGCCCGTCGTGCTCGACGCGATGGCGGCGGTGCTGGCGGCCTGTCGGGACAAGGGTCGGCTCGCCTGGATTTTCGCCAACGATCGCGCCTACGCCGACGATCGACGCATCGAGGGCTGGGATATCATATCGATCGGCAGTGATGCGGGCTGGCTGGCGGCCGGTTCGCGCGCCATGCTGAAGGGCACGGGCGCCTGAGGGCCCATCGGGTCGTGCCGCGGGCGGGCCCGTCCGGGCGGCGAGTATTCTTGGCAGTGACCGATCAAGGGAGACGCGCCGATGAAGCGGGCGGGAGCCAGCGGCCGGGCGGGCCGCGGACCAGGACGCGGCGGGGGGCGTGGACAGGGGCCGGTGCCGGGCGGCAAGACCCGCGCGCCCGACGGCGAACGCACGGTTGCCGATGCTCCTTCGCCCGGAACGGGGGCCGAGCCCGATCGATCGCGAGCCGACGCCCCGGGTCGCGGCCCGTCACGCGCGGCGCATTGGCACGCTCGGCGCCGGCCAACGCCCCCACGCCTCGAGACCACCGACGAGATGACCGTGCTCTACGGCCACCATGCCGTGGCGGCCGCCCTCGACAACCCGGCCCGGCGGCTCCGCTCGCTGCTGGTCAGTGAGGCCGGGGGTATGCACATCGAGGCCAGCATCCGGCGCCGTGGCATCGCGCCGACCGTCGTTGCGCCCGGGGAGCTCGATCGCATGCTCGGCGGCGAAAGCGTCCATCAGGGGGTCGTGATGACGGCCGATCCGCTGGACGGCCCGGATGTCGGCGAACTCGCTGCGCGGCTCGCACGCGCGCGCCAGCGAACCGACCCGAGGGATGGCGAACGCGGTGGCGCGCCCCGTCCGCTCGTCGTGCTGCTCGATCAGGTCACCGATCCGCACAACGTCGGCGCGATCCTGCGTTCGGCGGCCGTCTTCGGGCTCATTGGCCTCGTGATGACGCGGCACAACTCGCCGCCGCTCGGCGGTGCACTGGCCAAGGCGGCATCCGGCGGGCTCGAACTCGTGCCCGTGGCGCTGGTTGCCAATCTGGCACGGGCGCTGGACACGCTCGCCGACGGCGGGGTCACGGTGCTCGGGCTCGATGCGCAGGGCAACGGCCGGATCGAGGACGTGGCGACCGGCTCCGATCCGATCGCGCTCGTTCTCGGGGCGGAGGACAAGGGTTTGCGCCGGCTGACGCGAGAGCGCTGCGACGCCATCGTCTCGATCTCGACGGCGGCATCGATGACCAGTCTCAACGTCTCGAACGCCGCGGCCATCGCGTTCCACGCGCTTTCGCGTCGATGACGCTCCGCGGCGCACCGCTCTTTGGGGCGGATCGCGGGGCGAAGGGAGAAAGGCGAGCCATGGGGCCGTGGGGTCTCGCCCGCGCGACATCGCAGCCCGCTTGCCCGGGTCCGATCCAGGCCGCTCGGCAATCTTGTCGGCGACAACCGGGCACGATATAGCGCAAGGGGTTCAGCGCGCGCCGGCTTAGCTCAGTTGGTAGAGCACCTGATTTGTAATCAGGGGGTCGGGGGTTCGAGTCCCTCAGCCGGCACCAATGAAATCATGTCCATACCGGAGACATGGGTCACAGGTCGTACCGGTCACTTGGGTAACAACCTCGGGCCGAACCGGTGCCCGTTCATGACGAGAGCCCATCTTGGTCGTGGGCCAGGCGGTCCGCCGGCCCGAGATGCCACGGATCGAGTCTGCGTCCTCACCTCGGATCGGCATGGCTGGCGGGCGGCGATCAGCTTCATCCTCTTCCCGCTCCGCGAACGCGGCAACGATCTCCCGCGCATCCTCGATCAGCCGCCGTTTGGAGCCCCACTTGCGAGTACGGTTCGCCGAGCGCGCCGACCGACGCCGCGAACGCCGTCGTCCCGCCGTCGAGACCCGCACGGGCGGCGACGTCACACTTCATCTGGGATCGGATGACAGCCTCATGGAGCCCGTGAGGGTGCGAGGCCCCGGTCGCCCACGGAAGAAAATCTGGGCCGGACTGCACAAGCCGATGGCCAAGGGTGCCCCTGACGCCCCCCGGCAGGCTCCGACAAGACACGTCGAGCCCGCGTGAGCGCGAATCTCCAGCAAGCACTCGACATGGCGCCTGTTGGCGGCTTGGATGGTATTGCGACCCTGCCAGAACGTGGAGCAGGCATCGGTCCTCAACCGGAGAAGCTCATGCGCATCGCGAGTATCGAGACCTACGTGCATACGCCGCTGGACGATGCCGATCCCTGGTTCCCGCGAAAGCCTCTCGCCTTCGTGCGCCTCCTTACCGATCACGGGCTGGTCGGCTGGGGCGAAATTCACCCGGTGACCCACCGCATCGCGGCCCTTTGTTCTCTGGTTCGATCGCTTGGCGAGGGGCTGATCGGCTGGCCCGTGCACAACATCAAGGCGATGCAGGATCGTGCCTTCAACGCCTTTGGCGAGCAGCGCATCGGGATGGAAGGTTATTCAGCGGCCAGCGCCATCGAGATTGCTGCCTGGGATGCCCTCGCCCAGGAGGTCGAAAAACCGGTTCATGCGCTGATGGGCGGCTGCTGCCACGACGCCATCCCGCTTTACGCGAACATTTACAGCCGCTTGCCTCGGTCGCCGACAGCCATGGCGGCGCGGGCGGGCGAACTCGCAGAGCGCGGCTTCGGGGCAATCAAATTCTATCCCTTCGTCGGTGGCGTCTCCCTGGCGGACGGAGTGGAGAAGGTTCGTGCCGTACGCGAAGCCGTGGGCTCAGGTGTCGAACTCGGCGTGGACCTTTGGCGCCATACGTCGCCGGCAAGTGCACGAGCGATTTGCAGGGCACTCGAGCCGTTCGATATCGCCTTCGTCGAGGACCCGCTCGCCCCCATCGATGCGCGAAACTATGCCGACCTCAGGGCGCAGGCGACCCAACCCCTCGTCACCGGCGAAACACTCGTCGGCAAGTACGCGTTCCGTGAACTTCTCGAGCACCGCGCCGTCGACATTCTGAACCCGGATGTTTGCGCCGTCGGCGGCATCCTCGAGATGCGCGAGATCGCAGCCATGGCGGAGGTCTTCCAGGTCAGGATCGCGCCTCACGCGGCGAACAGCATGACGATCGGGCTCGCGGCAACGGCGCACGCGGCGGCCGGCATGCCCAACCTCTATCGATGCGAGTACTTTCCCGAATGGGAGGCCGATCTCGACGCGTTCTGCGACCTGCCGCTTCGTGCCGAGAACGGTGCACTGGCTCTGCCGACACGCGCAGGACTCGGCATACGGCTGAATGCGACCAGCTCGCGGTTGACCCGGATCGACTGACGAGACAGGCACCGACACCTGCGAACGAGAGCCGGGCGAAATCGCTGCAGCGGCCTCCGCCGCCGCGTGCCTCTCACGTCCACTTCGCCTCGAAGGGAGGCTTCGAAAGGTTCTCCGGTCCGGCATCGGTTATCAGGATCTATTCCTCGGGCTTGATTCCCGACCGACCGGGACCGTCGAACAGAGGCCCTTGCATGCGGGCGCGTCCCTCGCTCGTCCTAGGATCGCGCGGGGCCTGCTGAAGCGCGATTTTTCCAATGCCGACCCCGCGAGGAATGAAATGCGAACTGTCGCAACCTGCCGAAACTGGACGAACTCCTGGCCTTCGATGCAGCCGCCCGAGCGAGCAGTTTCACCCGGGCCGCGCGCGAATTGAACGTCCAGCAGCCTGCCGTGAGCCGCCGTATCGCGCAGCTCGAGGTCCGGGTCGGCACCGACGTCAACGTGCGGTACCGGCGGCCGGGTCGGCGCCGGACACAGCATTTCGATGACATGCAGTGCGATAGACTTGGTACTGGACAGTGTCGGACGTGCCTTGGACCAGCGTTTCCTGGCCGCGCGCGAGCTGGTGTCGGGCGAACTGTCATGCCATGCGGGGACACGCTCGCCAGGCCGCATGCCGACGCCCTCGTCGTGCCGTTAGCAAAGACCGATAAGCCCGCCGTGCGACGCTCCATCGACTGGGTGAGGTGGGATGCGGCGGAACGGCTCCACGCCCTCTCGACGAAATCGCAACGGTAGCGATCGGCCCCGCCGCCGACGGTTCGCGCGGCGAGCGAGGCCATAATGGAGGAGGAGAGTGAGGATCACCTCCTCACCGCGCACCCAGTCACCTCATCGGCAGGACCCGTGGCCCAAGCCTAGAACCGCCACCGGAAACCCGCCGAGACGGCCTGATCGGTCGCCTCGTCGGAGAGGTTGGCACCGTAATCGACGAAGCCGGTCAGCGCGTCATCGAAGGCGACGTTGACACCGACGCCGACGGCGAGCGCATCCTCGGCGCGCCGTGCTCCGGCGACCGTGAACGTCCCGCCGCCGCCCGCGAGCGTCAGCGGCACGAGGGGCGCGATATCGCCGCTGGTGTGCACCCAGCCGATGCGGGCCTGCGGCATCACCGTCATGCCCTCCGAGCGGTAGGTCCCCGCGATCCGCAGGCCGACGATGGTGTCGAGGGTGTCGTAGCTCTGGGCGGCGACCGTCAGGTTCGCGGCGCCCGCCCCCTGCTCGGTGAAGCCCTCGACATCGACATCGGCCCAGCGCACCGCGATCATCGGCATCAGCGCGAGGTGCCCCATGTCCATCAGATAGGCCGCCTCGCCATAGAGACTGATCTGGTCGGCATCGTAGCCGGCCGTCGCCGTGCGGGCGATGCCGGGAAAGACGATGTTGCGCGACGTCTCGATGTCGTGGGACGAATATCCGGCCAGCGCCTTGAGATGAATGTTGCCGATCACGATGCCGCCGTAGGCGGCGATGCTGGCCGTCTCGATGTCGTAGTTCGAGAGCCGCGCCTCGGCGTCGCCATCCGTCCGGCCCCAGTGGGCCATGAGGCCGATGCGCGTGCCCGGCGCCACCAAGGTATCGACGCCGCCCATGAGGCCGCCCGAGGTGGATTCCGCTTGCGCCGCGTTGCCGTCCGAATCCAGCCGGCTGACGTCACCATAGCCACGCGCCCATCCGGCAAGGCTCGAGCGCGGCCGCAGCGGTCCTTCGTCGTCCTTGGCTGAGCCGTGTCCGAGGGCCATCTGCCCGTGGAGCGCCTCGGAGGTGAGGCCGAGGCCCATGAAGGTGGACTGTGAGCCCCCGCTGCCGCCCTCGCCTCCCCCCGTCTCGAGTTGCCACAGCCGCTCGCCGGCGATCCCCGTCAGGTGGCGAACCGTGTTGAAGAACGCGTGCAGCGCCGAGGCATGGACTTCGCCCGAGAGCAGATCGAAGGCCGCCCGTGCCTCATCGGGATCGAGCAGGAGGAGGGCATTGAAGAGGGCGAGCGCGTCGCCCGTCTGCAGGAAGTTCTCGAGCGCCGCTGCGACCTGCTGCTGGTTGAAGGTCTGGGCGACCGCCGTGAAGGCCGCCACCTGGTCCAGGGTGAGGAAAATATTGTTGGCGTCGGACGAAAGGAGGAATTGGAGGAAGGCCGAGGCGTCCGTCACGCCGTCGAACTGGCCCGTGACGCCACCGGTCGAGGTGAGGATGGTGAAGACCGTGCCGTCGACGTAGCTGGTCGCGGGATCGAGGGTGATCACCTCCACCGTGCCGCCATTGATCGTCGTCGTGCCGGCAACGGCGAGAAGGTCGGAAGTCCCGTTGGCGGCAACCTCCACCCGGAAGATCGAACCGGGCGAAAAGAGCGCGTTTCCGGCGACGTTGAGCGTGCCGATGGAGTTGCCCGGGGCGACCGCGCCGCCGTTGTTGGCAAAGAGATCATCCACCGTGCCGGTGCCGCCCAGCGCGCCACCGTCGACCACGGCATCGGACAGGTTCGTGCCGTTGACGTTGAGGAGACCGCCGGTGACGGTCGTGTCGCCCGTGTAGGTGTTGTCGCCCGTCAGTGTCGTCGTGCCGTCGCCGGACTTGAGCAGGGCGCCGGAGTTGCCGCCGTTGCCGGTATCGTCGGCGATCACGTCGTTGATGGTCTGCGTCTCACCCGTCTGCGGATCGAAATTGATCGTCGCGTTCTGGAGGAAAATGCCGCCGGCCGCCATGCCGTCGCCGCCGTCGTTGCCGCCCGATCCACCGGTCACCGTGCTGGCGCCCATGGTGCCGGAGCCGCGGATGGTCAGCGTGCCGCCTTCGCGAACGAAGATCGCGCCACCGAATGCCGCGCCACCGCCGCCGCCATTCGTGCCGCCGTCACCGCCGCCGAAGCCCGCGAAACCGGCGCACGCCCCGCCGCCGCCGAAGCCGCCGTCGCCGCCTTCGAGAAAACCGCCACCATCGGCGCCGCCACCGCCGCCGCCGAAGCCGCCATTACCGCCACTGTCGAAGTCGCCGCCGCCGCCGCCGCCGAAGTCACCGCCGTTGCCGCCATCGAACTCTTCCGAGCCGCCGCCACCGCCGAAATAGCCGCCGTTGGCCGCCCGGGTCGAATTCTGGAAGCTGTCCTCGCCGTCGCCGCCGCCGCCACCGCCGAACGCGCCATCACCGCCACCGCCATCCTCACCGCCGCCACCGCCGCCGCCGCCGAAGGCCTGGCCGGGCTGCCCGACGCTGGCGGCACCCCCGACGTCATCGCCACCTCGGCCACCCTCGGCGCCACCGCCCGCCCCGCCGGTGTTGACGACCGCGTCACTGCCGTCGGCCGTCAAGCCGCCGCCGCCGCCGCCCGCATCGGACGAACTGCCATTACCGCCGTTGCCGAAGAAGCCGCCGCCGCCGCCGCCGCCATCGTCGTTCGCGTTGCCGCCGTTGCCGAGCGCGCCACCGCCACCGCCGCCGCCCTCGTCAGCGCCGCCCTGGCCGCCATTGCCGTAGAGGCCGCCACCGCCGGAGGGGTCATTAACGACATTGTTGAAGGCCCCACCGTCGCCGCCGAGGCCGCCGCCGCCGATCCCCTGGGTCCCGGCCAGACCGTTGCCGCCCGTGGCGCTGTTGCCGGAGAAATTGACGAGGTCGAGAATGACCGTCGTGTTCTGGTCGACGAAGAGGCCGCCACCGGCGCCCATGCCGCCGCCGCCGCCGTTGCCGCCGATGCCAGCGCCGTTGACGATGTTGAGGTTGTTGATGGTGACCGTCGGGCCGCCCGCGGTCGTCGGCGAGGTCGAGGAGACGAAGAACGGCCGGAACGAATCCACACCATCGATTGTGAAGCCGTTGCCGTTGACGGTCAGCGTGCGCCCGTCGTCGAGCACGATCGGCGCCACGTCCTGCGACAGCGCGAAGCTGCCCGTGATGTTGATGGTGTGGTCGTCGTTGCGGTCGAGCACCATCGCGCGGAGCGCGTTGGCGAAGGAGAGGTGGTCGTTGACGTTGAAGACGTCCGCCCGTGCCGCGGGGCCGGCGAGCACGAGGCCCGAAAGCGTGGTCGTGGCGAGCAATGCCGCCCGCAAGCCGCGCCCCCGGCGCAGCCGAAGCCCGGCAACCTGGCGGTTGGCCGACCCGATCCCGACAAACGTTCCTTGCAACTCGCGCATGCGCCCCAGCCCCCATGGTGCGATCGACATGACTACGATCAAGCAACCTCGCGGATGCCTGCCGACAGTTCATGACGATACCGATCGTCTCAGAGTCGAACGGAGTTGGCGACCACAGACGAAAGTGAGTTGCGTACAGTCGACGGAGTGTTGCTGCTTTGTGACAAAACGGTAGCGCCGTTCAGTAGGACGATCTTCGCCCTCCGGTGCACCCTCACCCGGTCACTCCCGCCGCTCGCGCCCCGCACGCCGGGCCTGCCGCAGAGCGGGCGTCATTCGCTCTCACACCCCCTCGCCTCGGAGAGCGGCTTGCGCTAGGGTTCGCCATGCTGAAGCTCCACCTCCTGCGCCACGCCAAGTCCGATTGGACCGACCGCACGCTCACCGACCACGACCGCCCGCTCGGGCCGCGTGGCGAACGGGCGGCGCCCGAGATGGCGCGCTTCATGGCGACCGCCGGCCTCGTGCCGGAACTCGTGATCTGCTCGTCGGCCGCGCGCACCCGCCAGACGCTCGCCCTGATGCTTCCGCACCTCGGCGATCCCGAGAGCGGCCACAGCCCGGCCGTCACCTATTCGCCTGCGATCTACGAGGCATCGGCCGCAACACTCCTCAACGTCCTCGCGAATGTCGCCGGCTCACCGAGCCCGCTCCTCCTCGTCGGCCACAACCCGGGCCTCCAGGAGCTGGCGCTGCTGCTGGCGGGTGGCGAGGAATGCCCGCCCGTCTGGGCCGTGCGCGAGAAATTCCCGACGGCCGGGCTCGCCGAGATCAACCTCGCGATCTCGAACTGGTCGGAGATCGCCCCGGGCTGCGGCTCTCTCGTTCGTTTCGAGACGCCCCGCTCGCTCGGCCTCGCCTGACGCTTGCCGATGGGCGGCCGCGCGCCGGCACGTCCTTGCCGACCTGATCGTGGGCGCGCTTGACCGGCCCGAACCTTGCCCGTACACCGCGCCCATGCTCTGGCTCATCGATAACTACGACAGCTTCACCTACAATCTCGTCCATTACCTGGGCGAGCTCGGCGCCCCCGCGCATGTCGTGCGCAACGACGCGGTGACGGTCGCCGAGGTGCGCGCCGCGCGCCCGAGCGCGATCGTCCTTTCGCCGGGTCCCTGCACGCCGAGCGAGGCGGGCATCTGCGTCGAACTGGTGCGCGAACTCGGCGCCACGGTGCCGATTCTCGGGGTCTGCCTCGGCCACCAGACGATCGGCGAGGTCTACGGCGGCCGGGTCGTGCGGGCCAACCGGCTGATGCACGGCAAGCTCTCGCGCGTCTCGCATGGCGGCAAGGGCCTGTTCGCCGGCCTGCCAGAGAGCTTCACGGCGACGCGCTATCACTCCCTCATCGTCGAGCGCGCCAGCCTGCCGGACTGCCTCGAGATCACCGCCACCACCGAAGACGGGACGATAATGGGGCTCGCCCACCGTGAGCATCGCGTGCACGGCGTGCAATTCCACCCCGAGAGCATCGCCACCGAGTGTGGCCACGCGCTGCTCGCCAATTTCCTCGACATCGCCGGCATCGCACACGGCGCCGCGCCCCGCCGGGTTCCCCCCGTGGCGCTGCCCGTCGCCGTCGCCTAGCTCGAAGGTGGCTGCCATGGACGCCTTGAAGCCCTTCATCGCCAAGGTCGCCGACGGCGCCGCGCTCGGCCGGACCGAGGCCGCCACCGCATTCGGCATCATCATGTCGGGCGAGGCTTCGCCGGCCCAGATCGCGGCCTTCCTCATCGCCCTTCGCATGCGCGGCGAAACGACGGACGAGATCACGGGCGCCGCCGAGGTGATGCGGGCAAAGGCGCTCCCGGTCACCGCGCCGCCCGGCGCCATCGACACCTGCGGAACCGGCGGGGATGCCTCCGGCACCTTCAACATCTCGACCTGCACCGCCTTCGTACTGGCGGGTGGGGGCATTCCGGTCGCCAAGCACGGCAACCGCTCGATCTCCTCGCGCTCCGGCTCGGCCGACGTCCTGGTCGCCCTCGGTGTCAAGCTGGATGTCGGGCCGGACGTCATCGCCCGCTCGATGCGCGAGGCGGGCGTCGGCTTCATGTTCGCGCCCGCCCACCATTCCGCCATGCGCCATGTCGGTCCGGTCCGTCAGGAACTCGGCCTGCGCACGATTTTCAATCTCCTCGGCCCGCTCTCCAACCCTGCCGGGGCCCGCCGCCAGGTCATCGGCGTCTTTTCCCGGCGCTGGCTCGTCGCGATGGCCGAGACGTTGCGCAACCTCGGCTCCGAACGCGTCTGGGTGGTGCATGGCTCGGACGGGCTCGACGAATTGACGACGACCGGGCCGACCCATGTCGCCGAGTTGCGGGACGGCCGGGTGACGGAGTTCGAGGTCAACCCGTCCGATGCCGGGCTGGCGATCACCGAACCCGCGGCGCTCAAGGGGGGAGATGCGGTGGCGAATGCCGCCGCGATCCGCGAGGTTCTCTCGGGCCGGCCCGGCGCCTTCCGCGACATCGTGCTGCTGAATGCCGCGGCCGGCTTCATCGTCGCCGACCGCGCGGGCTCCCTCGCCGAGGGGACCCGCCTTGCAGCACAATCGATCGACAGCGGCGCGGCGGGGCGGGCGCTCGAGCGGCTCGTTGCCGTCACCAACGGCTGACCGAACCAGCCCCAGCGAACCCGACCCGCAGAAAGCCGACCGATGGCCACCGTTCTCGACCGCATCATCGCCTACAAGCGCGAGGAAGTCGCCGCCGCAAAGGCGTTCATCGCCCCGCCAGCGCTCGCCCGTCTCGCCGCCGGCGCGCCGCCGCCGCGCGGCTTTCTCGCTGCCCTTGCCACACGCGCCGCCAGTGGCCGGCCGGCACTCATCGCCGAAGTCAAGAAGGCGAGCCCGTCGAAGGGCCTCATCCGCGCGGATTTCGATCCCGTCGCGATCGCGCGCGCCTACGAGGAGGGGGGCGCCGACTGCCTCTCGGTGCTGACCGATGCCCCCTCCTTCCAGGGGGCGCCGGAATTCCTCACCCGCGCGCGCGCCGCGACCAGCCTGCCCGCCCTGCGCAAGGACTTCATGGTCGACACATACCAGGTGCTCGAGGCGCGGGCCTGGGGCGCCGATTGCATCCTCGTCATCATGGCCTCGACCGAGGATGGCCTGGCACGCGACCTCATCGCCGAGGCCACGGCCCTCGGCATGGACAGCCTCGTGGAGGTCCACGACCGCGCGGAACTCGAGCGAGCGCTCGCCCTCGAGGCACGCCTCATCGGCATCAACAACCGCAACCTCAAGACCTTCGAAACGCGGCTCGAGACGACCGCCGAACTCGCCGCACACATTCCCGCCGATCGCCTCGTGGTGGCCGAGAGCGGCATCGCGGCGCCCGCCGACATCCGCACCCTCTGGGCCTCCGGCGCGCGTGCCTTCCTGGTCGGCGAGAGCCTCATGCGCCAGGCCGACGTTCGGGCAGCGACGGCGGCGTTGCTGGCGACGGGCCCGCTGCCGATCGAGACCAGGGAGAACAACGCATGAGCGAGCAGCCGCTCAGCCATCTGAACGCCAAGGGCGAGGCCCACATGGTCGATGTCGCCGGCAAGGCGGTGTCGACGCGCCGTGCGGTCGCCGAGGGCGTGGTGACCATGGCCGCCGCCACGGCTGCCCGCATCACCACCGGCACCGTCGCCAAGGGCGACGTGCTGGCCACCGCCCGGATCGCCGGGATCATGGCCGCCAAGCGCACCCACGAATTGATCCCGCTCTGTCATCCGCTCGCTCTGACACGGGTCACTGTCGACCTCGCGGTCGACCCGGCGCTGCCCGGCGTCGTCGTGCGTGCCGAGGTTGGATGCGAGGGCAAGACGGGCGTGGAGATGGAGGCACTGACCGCCGTATCCGTCGCCTGCCTCACCATCTACGACATGCTGAAGGCGGTCGATCGCGCCATGGTCCTCGGCCCGATTTCCCTCCTCGAGAAGGAAGGCGGGCGCAGCGGCCACTGGCAGGCCGGCGCCGGGGAGCGGAACACATGACCCTGCTCGCTGTCGAGGAGGCGAAGGCGCGGGTGCTCGAGGGCGTCCATCCGCTCGATGCGGTCAACCTCGAGATCGAGGCGGCGGCCGGCATGACTCTCGCCGACGGCGTCGAATCCCGCCTCGACCAGCCGCCCGCCGATGTCTCGTCGATGGACGGTTATGCCGTGCGCGCCGCCGATTGCAGCGAGGCCCCGCGCGAGGTCGTCGTCGTCGGCGAGGCGGCCGCCGGCCATCCGCTCGCGGCAAGCCTCGCATCCGGGCAGGCCGCCCGCATTTTCACCGGCGGCGTCCTGCCCGTCGGTGCCGATGCCGTGATCGCACAAGAAGATTGCACGCCCCTGCCAACCGCGGCGGGCGCCCCAATGCGTGTCCGGCTCGACGCCGTGGCGAAACCCGGCCAGTTCGTTCGGCGACGCGGTATGGATTTCAGCCGGACCGAGCGCCTCCTCGAGAGTGGCACCCGCCTCGATGCACGGGCCCTCTCCCTCGCCGCCGCGATGGGGCATGGCAAGCTCGCCGTCCGACGTCCACCGCGCGTCGCGATCCTGGCGACGGGCGATGAACTGGTCGCGCCCGGAGTACCGCCGCAGCAAGGGCAGATTCCCTCCTCGATCCCGGTCGGATTGGTCGCCATGGTCGCCGCCGCCGGTGGTGAGCCCATGCTTCTCGGGATCGCCCGCGACACCCGCGAGAGCCTGGCCGACGCGCTGGCCAAGAGCGCGGGCGCCGATATCCTCGTCACCATCGGTGGCGCCTCCGTCGGCGATCACGACCTCGTCGGCCCAACGCTCGCCGAGGCCGGGCTCGACCTCCACTTCTGGCGCATCGCCATGCGGCCTGGAAAGCCGCTGATGTTCGGCCGGCTCGGCGCGCGCCGGGTGCTCGGGTTGCCGGGCAACCCGGTCTCGGCGCTCATCTGTGCCCGGGTCTTCCTGCTGCCGCTGATCCACCGCCTCCTCGGCCGGCGCGGGGAGGATTTTCCCCTCCTGACCGGAGTCGCAGCCGGTGAGGTCGAGGCGAACGGCCCGCGCACCCACTACATGCGCGCCACGATCGAGGGACGGACACCGCAGGGCGCCGCGATCCTGGCTCCCTATCCCTCGCAGGACAGTTCCCTTCTGGCCGACCTCCTGCGCGCCAGCGCCCTCGTCGTGCGCCAGCCCCATGCCCCAGCCACACCCCGAGGTGGTGCGCTCGCGTACCACCTCATCGACTTCTGACCGACCGGGGCCCCCGGTGGTCACCGATATCGAGCAGGTGGCGGCACAAAAGAGTTGCAGAACACAGAACGAACATCTAAATTGTTCTCGATTTGTACGGACGGCAGTCCAACGTCACATCCGAGACCGCCAACCAGCGAACCCGGGGACGTTCACCGAGACGCACCGATCCGCTACGATCGAAACGAAAAGAAGCGAATGGGGAGCCGACCAAATCATGCTGACCAGCAAGCAACGTGACCTGCTCGAGTTCATCCACCTTCGCCTGGAGCAGTCGGGCGTGCCGCCGTCCTACGACGAGATGAAGGATGCGCTCGAGCTGAAGTCGAAGTCCGGCATTCACCGCCTCATCAAGGCCCTCGAGGAGCGTGGCTTCATCCGCCGTCTGCCCCATCGGGCCCGCGCGCTCGAAGTCGTCAAATTGCCCCAGAGCATGGAGCGCGCCGGCGCTGGTCAAACCCCTGTCGCGGGCTCCCGAATGACCGTCATCGAAGGCGGGCGGAAGTCGACGGTCGGCCCGGCCACGATGCCGGAGGGCCTCGTCACCGTGCCCATGATGGGGCGCATCGCCGCCGGCGTGCCGATTTCCGCCATACAGGAGCACAGCCACGACCTCCAGGTGCCACCGGACCTGCTGACCCGCGGCGAGCACTATGCGCTCGAGGTCAAGGGCGACTCCATGATCGACGCGGGCATCCATGACGGCGACCTCGTCATCATCCGCGAATCCAACACCGCCGAGAATGGGGACATCGTCGTGGCGCTGGTGGACCGTGAGGAGGCGACCTTGAAGCGCCTGCGCCGGCATGGCTCCTCGATTGCCCTCGAAGCTGCCAATTCGGCATACGAGACGCAGATCTATGGGCCGGGCCGGGTCGATATCCAGGGCCGGCTCGTCGGGCTGATCCGCCGCTATTGACCCGCCGCCAGTGCGAGCCGCTCCCAGGCATGGCGAGTCCCGCCTGACGCGGCTCGGTTGTTGGGGCGGCGGAGGCGGGTGTTCGCTCGCTCACAATCCACAGTCGGGAGCGGCCGGGCGCGCGTCGAGCGGCCCCGTTCAGAGCGGATCGCGTGCCGTGGCGGCTTGGCTGCCGTCGGTGTCATGCCCGTTGTCATCCGTCTCGTCAGCCGCCTCGTCGCCGGCCGTCGCCGCACCCGCCGCTTCGTCGTCACCTCCTTCGTCTTGGCGGCCCGATCCGCCGGACCGCGGTGCCGAAGCCCCCTCCTGAGCCTGCTGGCGGCCTTCCAGCGCACCGCCGGACGAACCGGTCGCATCAGGCGGTGCCCCGGCCGCCCCTTGGTCTGGCGTCGCGGCGTCGCTCCCTTCCGGATCGCGTGGTGCTGCCGGCCGTGCTCCGGCCCGGGGCACCGGAGCATTCCAGGGCCGCAGGCCGGCAGTCTCCCTTGCCGTTTCAATCCGCAATTCTCCGTCCTGCCCGATGCGAATTGCATGCACCCCGCCGCGTCGCAGTTGTGACGCCCCGATCGCCAGCCTCCCGTCATCGCATCCTGCCGGGAGCACCGTCCTGGCGATGACGATGTCCGCCAGCCGGCAGTCCTCGACCAGCGCCGAGGCATCCAGTGGAGCAGCGATCCGGAGCCCCTGGACCATGGCCGTGCAGCCCCGCTGGTCGCATTGAAAGCCCTTGCCCGTCGCCGCCGAGACCGGATCGCGTGTGTCCCCGTCGCTCTTCAGCCAGCTCTGCCAGGAAAAGCTGCGCGCCTGTCGCGGTTCCACCGAAAGCTGGCCGTCCTTCAGGCGGATCGCAATCGGCCGTCCCGCTTGGCCGATGAGGACGTCGGGCCGCTCGCGCATGGGCGCGGTGACGACCGCTCCCATGACGGCGAGCACGCCGAGCAGGCGCCACCGACCGCGCCAGATGACCACCCAGAGCGCTCCGACCGTAAACAGCCCGATCGTTGCGACCGGCATTTCGGCGACGGCTCGCACGGCTCCCGGCTGCGCCTGCACCCAGAGCGCGATCTCCGCCACCAGGGCGATCGCGGGCGCCACCAGCGCCAGAACCGGCCCCTCGAGCCCGAACGGCATCGCCAGCAACGCGACGAGCGCGAGCGGCATGATGACCAGGGTCACGACGGGAACGGCAAGGAGATTGGCGACCAGCGAGAGCTGCGCGAACGTGTGGAAATGGAAGGCGGCG
The DNA here is from genome assembly GCA_016125495.1 of Hyphomicrobiales bacterium. Lineage (NCBI taxonomy): Bacteria > Pseudomonadati > Pseudomonadota > Alphaproteobacteria > Hyphomicrobiales > Hyphomicrobiales bacterium. The sequence goes on from WGLQ01000008.1 coordinate 143,508, forward strand.
ATCGGTGCCACGGCCAGCGAGGCGATCAGCGTCGTTGCTCCGACCCCGGCAAACAGGCCGAGCGCCCAGTCGAGTGGGCGGCGCCAGAGCGGCCTCGAGCGCCGTGCACGCGGATCCGTCGCATGGCCACGAGACGCCTGCCAGTCACGCCACGCCTCATAGAATGCAACCAGCCCCACGACCGCGGCGAAGGACATCTGAAAGCCAACGTCGAGCAATGCATGGGGCGTGAAGGCGAGGATCGCCAGCGCCGCGAGCGCAACGTTGCGCAGCGAGATGGCCGGACGTCCGAGCATGCTGGCAAGGAACATGAGGGCGAGCATGATGAAGGCGCGCTGCGTTGCCAGCGAGGCTCCGGAGACCATCAGATAAAGGGTCGCGGCAACGAGCGCCAGGAGCGCCGCGATCGTCTTGATCGGCCAGCGCAGCGCGAGTGCGGGGATGCCGGCAAGAGCCAGCCGCAGGGCCCAGAAGACCGTGCCAGCCACCACCGCCATGTGCAGGCCCGAGATCGCGAGGACGTGCGAGAGCCCGGCATCGCGCAGTGCCTCGACGGTCGCCTCGGGAATGGCGCTGCGATCGCCGGTGACGAGTGCCACCAGCAGCGCGCCCTCGCGCCCGCCGAGCCCGGCGCGGATGCGTTCCGCGATCACCTCTCGGGTCTGCTCGATGAACACGGCCATCCGTGTCGGCACGCCGATTGGCCGACTGCTCTCGACAACCACCGGAGGGCCGACGGCAAAGCCGACACCGCCGATGCCTCGGAACCACGCCGCCCTCGCAAAGTCGTACCCTCCGGGCTCGGCCGGGAGCGGCGGCGGCTGCAACCGTGCGGCGATGCGCACCGTCTGGCCGGGCGCCGGTGGCTGGAAGGTCTCCTTGAGCCGCACCACGATCCGCACGCGCGCCGGCAACGCCTCGCTCGCCAACCCCTCGATCGCCTCCGGAGCGAGTGTGAGGCGAAGGCCTGCCTCCGCCCGTTGCTCGACCCGCACGAGGCGTCCGGTGACCTGCCGCATCCCGAGGCCCTCCGGCACTCTTGGCGCGGCGAGCCGCAGCGTCTCGAGCTTGCCCGCCAAGACGCCGAGCGCCGCAAAGAGGAGGAAGCCAGTGAGCGCCGGGCCGATCGTGCCATGCGTCGCCAACGCCCGCAGGGCCCCTGCCATCGCAACCAGGGCCAGCAGCACCAGGAGGCTCGGCTCGGAGGCGAACGCGAAATAGCTCGCAATGCCCGTTCCAAAGGCAAGTGGTGTCGCGAGCGGCCAACGCGCCCCGTCACGCTCGCGTTCGAGTTGCAGCGACAGCCAGGTGAGGGGACCCGCCGCACCCGGTGTCGGACGCGGTCCGGCTGGCGCTGGCAGCGGCCACCATGGTCGGCGAAGCAGGGCGTGCACGGCAAACCGCGAACCGGTCAGACGGCCCCTCGCCCCGACCGAGCCCGTGTCGCCGGTCGTCGAGGCGGGCCCGAGCGTGGTTGCGGTCGGCCGCGAGCCGTCGTCCCCCACCATCACGCCCTCCCCTATCGTCGATCCGCCCGGCATGTTAGAGGACGGCGCAAATCCGCACCAACACCGAGCAGGACCTTCACGTGACCGAACAGGTTGTGACGCGATTTGCGCCGTCCCCGACGGGATTTCTCCATATCGGCGGGGCACGGACCGCGCTCTTCAACTGGCTCTATGCGCGCGCGAGGGGCGGCCAGTTCCTGCTGCGGATCGAGGACACCGATCGCGCCCGCTCGAGCGAGGCCGCCGTCGGGGCGATCATCGAAGGCCTCGGTTGGCTCGGACTCGAGTGGGACGGCGAGCCGATCCACCAGTTCGCCCGCGCCGCGCGCCACCGCGAGGTCGCCGAGGCGATGCTCGCCTCGGGCACGGCTTACAGGTGCTACGCAACGCCCGAGGAACTCGCCGAAATGCGCGAAAAGGCCCGCGCCGAGGGCCGCGCGCCGGGCTACGATGGACGTTGGCGCGACCGCGATCCGAGCGAAGCTCCCGCCGGCGGCGCCTATGCGGTGCGACTCAAGGCCCCGCGCGATGGGGAAACGGTGATCGAGGACCGCGTGCAGGGCCCCGTCGTCTTTGCGAACGAGAACCTCGATGACCTCGTGCTGCTGCGCAGCGACGGCACCCCGACCTACATGCTCTCGGTCGTCGTCGACGACCACGACATGGGCGTCACGCACGTCATTCGCGGTGACGATCACCTCACCAACGCCGCCCGTCAGACACAGATCTTCAGGGCGATGGGCTGGACCGTGCCGGTGTTCGCGCACGTGCCGCTGATCCACGGGCCGGATGGCGCAAAGTTCTCCAAGCGCCACGGCGCGCCCGGCATCGAGGACTACCGCGCCATGGGCTATCTGCCGGCGGCGCTGCGCAACTATCTGGTGCGCCTCGGTTGGAGCCACGGCGACGACGAGATCATGTCGAGCGCCGAGATGCTGGCCTGGTTCGATATCGACGACGTCGGGCGCTCGGCCGCACGCTTCGACTTCGCCAAGCTCGGCAACCTCAATGGCCACTACCTGCGCCAGACGCCGGACGCCGAGATCGTCGCGCAGATGCGCCGCGATATCGTCCACTACCGAAAGCCGAGCGAGGCGATGGCGGACCTGCCCGAGGCCCTCTCGGAGGCGCATTGGTCCCAGCTCGAGCGCGCCATGGCCGGCCTCAAGGAGCGCGCCCGCACGCTCGTCGAAATCCTCGACAACGCCCGCTATCTCTACGTGGAGCGCCCCCTCGCCCTCGACGAAGCGGCCAGCCGGCTGCTCGACGGGCCGGCCCGCGAGATGCTCGGCGAACTCGCCGCGAACCTCGAAGAGGTCGCGGACTGGCGTCCCGAGACCATCGAGGCGGCTGTCAAAGCCTTTGCCGAGGCTTCGAGCCTCAAGCTCGGCAAAGTCGCCCAGCCCTTGCGCGCCGCGCTCACGGGCCGCGCCCAATCGCCGGGCATCTTCGACGTCCTCCACGTGCTCGGTCGTCAGGAGTCCATTGCACGTGTCCGCGATAAGGCAGGCACGCGATCGTGACCTTGCAGTCGCGACCTGCTGATCGAAGGTCGTCTTGTGCAGTGCGTCATAGATGTCTAACGATTGACCAGCCGCAGGCGCCTGCCACTTCGTTGAGCGCGCGGCCGATGCCGTCCACAGCCGATGGAGCCCCCGATGAACGATCCACGCCAAGTCGCCTCAGGCGCCGCCGATGCCGAGCTTCGCATCGGCCAGTCGAGCCTTCAGCTTCCGGTTCGACACGGCACGATCGGCCCCTCGGTCGTCGACATCACCAAGCTCTATGCGAGCCGCAAGGTCTTCACATACGATCCGGGCTTCACCTCGACGGCCAGCTGCGAGTCGAAGATCACCTACATCGACGGCGACGAGGGCAAGCTCCTCTACCGTGGCTATCCGATCGACGAGATCGCCGAGCGCGGCAACTTTCTCGAGACCTGCTACCTCCTGCTGTACGGTGAACTCCCCAATGCCAGCCAGTTCCGCGACTTCGGGGACCGCATCACCAAGCATACGATGATCCACGAGCAGATGAGCCGCTTCTACACCGGCTTTCGTCGCGACGCGCACCCGATGGCGGTGATGTGCGGCGTGGTCGGCGCGCTCTCGGCGTTCTATCACGACAGCACCGATATCCACGACCCGCACCAGCGCCTGATCGCAAGCTACCGCATGATCGCCAAGATGCCGACGATCGCCGCGATGGCCTACAAATACTCGATCGGCCAGCCTTTCATGTATCCGCGCAACGATCTCGATTACGCCGCCAATTTCCTCTACATGTGCTTCGCGGTGCCCTGCGAGCCGTACAATCCCGATCCGATCCTGGCGCGCGCGATGGATCGTATTTTCATCCTTCACGCGGACCACGAGCAGAACGCATCGACCTCCACCGTCCGTCTCGCCGGCTCCTCGGGCGCCAACCCGTTCGCCTGCATCGCGGCCGGCATCGCCTGCCTCTGGGGCCCGGCCCACGGCGGCGCCAACGAGGCGGCCCTCAACATGCTGGAGGAGATCGGCACGGTCGATCGCATCCCCGAGTACGTCAGGCGCGCCAAGGACAAAAACGATCCCTTCCGCCTCATGGGCTTCGGCCACCGCGTCTACAAGAATTACGATCCGCGCGCCAAGGTGATGCAGCAGAGCTGCCACGAAGTTCTCGACGCTGTCGGCGCCCGCAACGAGCCGCTTCTGAAGGTCGCCCTCGAACTCGAGCGGATCGCTCTCGAGGACGAGTATTTCATCGAAAAGAAGCTCTATCCGAACATCGATTTCTATTCCGGAATCACGTTGCGCGCCATGGGCTTCCCGAGGTCCATGTTCACCGTCCTTTTCGCGCTCGCGCGCACCGTCGGCTGGATCGCCCAGTGGCAGGAGATGATGAACGATCCCGAACAGAAGATCGGCCGCCCGCGCCAGCTCTATACCGGCCCCGTCGAGCGGTCCTACGTGGCGATGGACAAGCGCTGAGCGGTCACGATCCACGCCCGGGCAAAGCTAGGCACGCCCGGGCGTGCCTTCGCGCGCGATGTGCGCGAGAACCACGTCGGCGGCGGCAGCGCTCGGGCTCTCCCCGCTCGCCTGCATGATTTGATCGAGTCGCCCGAGCGCTGCGATCTGGTCGCGGCGCTCCGGCGTTTCAGCGAGCAGTGGCACGACGGCCGCCGCGAGCCGCTCCGGCGTGCAGGCTTCCTGGACGAACTCCGGAAAGGCGTTCTCGGCCAGAACCAGGTTGGCAAGCACGATCGAAGGCACCTTCACCAGGAAACGCAGCCGTGCGGCGAGCGGGTCCAATCGATAGGCAACGACCATCGGCACGCCGGCGAGCCCGAGTTCGAGCGTCACCGTTCCCGAGGCCGCGAGTGCCGCGTCGGCGAGCACGAAGGCCGCGAATTTGTCGTCGCTGCCCGTCAGCACATGCACGTGAACCGGCCAGCCGGCCGTGCCGGCCCTGACGGCCTCCTCGACCCCTTGCACGGTCGGCAGCAGGATTTGGAGACCCGGGAAACGCTCCGCGATCCGCCCGACGGCCTCGCCGAACACCGCCAACAGCCGCCCGACCTCGCTCATACGACTTCCGGGCAGAACCACCAGAACCGGCCGTGCGCGGTCGAGCCCGAGCCGGACCGCGAGCGCACCCGCTTTTTCCTCTCCAGGCCGCATCTCGGCGAGCCGCTCGATCATCGGATGGCCGACGTAGGTGCAGGCCGGTCCGCCAAGACGCCGGTGCGCCTCCGGCTCGAAAGGAAGGAGGGCGAGCACGTGGTCGACGTAGGGCCGCATCTTGCGCGCCCGTCCCGGCCGCCAGGCCCAGACGCTCGGGGAGACATAATCGATGATCGGCACGGCCGGCAGCTTGCGGCGCACGCGCTTTGCGATCGGATGCGTGAACTCGGGACTGTCGACGATGAGGAGCAGATCGGGGCGCGCCGCAACGACCGCATCGACCGTGCGATAGACACGCCTGATCAGCATCGGCAGACGGCCAGCAATCGCGAGCGGCCCCATGACGGCGACGTCCGAAAGCGGAAAGAGCGATTGGAGCCCCTCGGCTTGCATGCTTTCGCCGCCGACCCCGACATAGCGAGGCCGATGATCGAGACGGCGGTTGATCTCAGCCATCACCTTACCGGCCAGAAGGTCGCCAGAGTGCTCGCCGGCTACGATCGCGAGCGTGAGCCGGGTGCCATCCGTCATGCCCCAGCGTCCCCTGCGCCTTCATCGTCAACGTGCGCCATGGTGGCGGCCTGCGTCTCGTGCGCGAGACCGACGAGGAAGAGCCCGGCCTCGTCGGCCGCCCGGATCGTCGCCTCTCGATCGGCGACGAGCACGCTTTCGCCCATGATCGCGATACCGGCGAGCCCGGCCTTGCTCGCCAGAATCACGGTGTTCGGCCCGACGGCCGGCATATCGACGCGCAAGTCCTGACCTGCCTTGGGACCCTTGAAGAGGACCCCGACGCGCACGCCGCTCCGACCGCGTCCCCATTGCTGGAGGCCGACGCAGCGCTCCAGCATCCGGTCGGTGCCCTCCGCGGCCTCGACCGCGAGAACATGCCCGCGCGCCACCACGGCGGCTTGACCGATGTCGTGGCGCGCGAGCGAGGCAACGACGTCCCGTGCCTTGGCGATATCGGCGAGGTCACCTCTTGTGGGGCGATGGCGGCCGAGAACGCCGAGCCCCGCCAGGAGTTCTGGCGCCACCTCGTGCGCTCCGACGACGCGCAGACCCCGGCTCTCGAAAAAGCGGATGATGCGCCCGAGCAATTTGTCATCCCCTCCGCGCGTCAGACCGAGGATCAGCGGAAGCGCCATGAGCCCTCCGAGATCGAACCGGACGCTCGCCAGGTCCGGCCGGCGGGCCCCGCCGATGATCACGAGGTCGCGCGCGCCAGCGCCGCGCATCGCCCGCATCACCCGCCCGAACTCGCCGAGGCCGGCCCAGGTATGCGGATAGGCTTCGATGCCGGGATCGGCAAGGCCGCGCAAACCGACGATGTGCAGCGCCCTGCCCCGTTCGCGCACCAGCGCCGCCACCATCAGCGGCAATTCGCCGCTGCCCGCGATGATGGCGAGGGGATGGGCCTTGCCGCCGACGTGTCCGGGCGCCCCGGATCGGGCAATGACCGCAGCGGGCGCCCCCGCGCCCTCGCCCGCCGCCTCAGCGCCCATCCGGCAGGCAGAGCGCGCGATGGGACGAGGCGCGAATGAATTCGAGAATGCGCTGGACGCACACGTCGGCGCCGAATTCCTCCTCGACGTCGTGCATCCGCTCCTGCAGCGTTCCCTCGGTCGCAAAGAGCATCCGATAGGCCTTGCGCACGCCATGGATCTGCTCGCGATCGAAGCCACGCCGCTTCAACCCGACGAGATTGAGCCCCTGCAGCGAAGCGCGGTCGCCGACCGCCGTGCCGAAGGGAATGAGATCGTTCTCGAGGCCGGACATGCCACCGAGGAAGGCATGGGCGCCGATGCGCACGAACTGGTGCACGGCCGACAGGCCACCGAGGATCGCGAACTCCTCGATCACGCAATGGCCCGCGACGGTCGCGTTGTTGGCGAGGATGACGTTGTCGCCGATGAGGCAATCGTGCCCGACGTGCGAGCCGACCATGAGGAGGCAATTGGAGCCGACCTTCGTCAGCATACCGCCGCCCTCCGTGCCCGGATTGATGGTGACGTGCTCGCGGATCCGGTTGTTGTCGCCGATTTCGAGGCGGCTCGGCTCGCCGTGGTACTTGAGGTCCTGCGGCACGTGCCCGATCGAGGCGAAGGGAAAGATCGTGTTGCCCCGACCGATCGTCGTCCTGCCCGCTATGACGACGTGGGACTTGAGCTCACAGCCCGGCCCGATGACGATGTCGCCTTCGAGGACGCAATATGCCCCCACGATCACGTCATCGGCGATCTGGACCCCGTCGCCGATGATCGCTGTGGGATGGATGCGGGTCATTCTGTCCGTGCCCTTTCTGCGGGCGCTCCCGCTGCCGGTCGAGGCTCAGTCGTTGTTGGCGCCGGACGATGCGGCAAGGCGAGCCATATGCTGCTCCTTGTCGACGATCATCGCGCTGATCTCGGCCTCGGCGACGAGCGCTCCTTCGACACGCGCCTCGGCATTGAAACGCCAGACCGGGCCGCGGTTTCGGATCTTCTCGACGTGGTAGCGGACCTGATCGCCGGGTTTGACCGGACGACGAAAGCGCGCCCGGTCGATCGACATGAAATAGACGAGCTGCGGCTTGTAGTCCGCCTCCAGGCTCGAGACGCAGAGCGCCCCGGCCGTCTGCGCCATGCCCTCGATCAGCAACACGCCGGGCATCACCGGGAACTCCGGAAAATGACCCTGGAAGAACGGTTCGTTGATCGAAACGTTCTTGATGCCGACGCAGGACTGGTCGCCCTTCATCTCCACGATGCGATCGATGAGCAGGAACGGATAGCGGTGCGGCAGCAGCTTGAGGATACGAGCGATATCGGCACTTCCCAATGCCGCGCCGCGCTCTTGTTCGTTCATTCTGTCCCTCCTCGCAACCCACGGCGGAGCGGTCCTGCCGCCCCTTCTGCCTCGCACCGGCCACTCCCGTGCCCGCCACCCTTCGAGGCGATGCCGTCCGTTCGTCCCCTCAGCTCTCCTGCTCCCGCCGCTTGGACAGCCGATGCAGTGCTGCCACCTCACGCGCCCATTCCGCCTTGGGACGAGCCGGAAAGCCTCCATAGACAGCATGGGCCGGCACGTCGCGGGTCACTCCCGAGCGCCCGGCGATCTGCGCCGCCGTGCCAATGGTCAGGTGACCCGCGATCGCCGATTGGCCACCGATGACCACGTAGTCCCCGAGCACCGTGCTGCCAGAGACCCCGGATTGGGCAACGATGACGCAGTGTCTTCCAATGCGCACGTTGTGCGCAATCTGCACGAGATTATCAATCTTGGAACCTTCGCCGATCACCGTGTCCTTGAGTGCGCCGCGATCGACGGTGCTGTTGGCTCCGATCTCGACATCGTCCTGAATGATGACACGCCCGATCTGCGGCACCTTCATGTGTCCCTGGCGCCCCATGGCGAAGCCGAACCCGTCCTGGCCGATCTGCACCCCGCCGTGAACGATCACCCGGTTGCCGACCAGCGCATGGGTGATGCTCGCGTTCGGGCCGACGTAGCACTCGCGACCGATGGTCACGCGGTAGCCAATGACGGCGCCCGGCGAGATCACACAGCCGCGCCCGATCATCGCTTCCGGCCCGACCCAAGCTGCCGGCGAAATCGACGCCCCCTCCTCGATGCGGGCGCTCGGATGGATCGAGGGCGTTCCTGGAGAAAAGTCGGTGGAGACGGCTGGACGCAGCGCGGCCGGGTAGTACAGCGCCAGCGTTCGCGCGAACGCGCGATAGGGATCGCTGGTGACCAGCGCGAGCGTGCCTCCGGGCACGCGCTCGGTGAGTTCACCACGCACGATGCAGGCACCTGCCCGGGCGCCCGTCAGATGGCGGACGTACTTGGCATTGTCGATGAACGAAACATCGTGCTCGCTGGCCTCGTCGATCGCGCGCACGTCGTGGATGAGCCGCTCGCGATCAGCGTCACTCGCGACCAGTTGCGCACCGATGGCGTCCGCCACGGCATGTGCCGGGAACGGACCGTGCCGCTCGTAAAAGCCTGGATGGTCCATGCCACCGTCCCGCCCGCTGCCTTGGCTGTGCGGCCTCGTGGTTGCGCCGCTGGCGCAATGCACCGACGGCAAGTCCAGGCTCGCGCGCCAGCCTATAGCGGGAAAGCGAGCCATGCACACCAGTGCCGGCGAGCTTGCTGCGCAATTGTGTGGATCAGTTGGCGGATGGTACGCAAGCAGCACCATCCGGTCCGGCTCCCGGACCTTAGTGAGCTGGCTCCCATCGTCCCAAAACGCAGATGGCCGGCCCCGAGCGGGAACCGGCCATCGTACGAGTGCAGCCGACCAGGGCGTCAGAAGCGTGTGGTCGCCCCGAACCGGAATTCCTGCTCCTTGTCGTGGTCCTCGGAGGTCAGGATGTATGCGAAGTCCGCACGGAGTGGGCCGAGCGGCGAATCCCACAGGAGGCTCGCACCGACGGAGGCCCTCAGAGCGTGATCCTCGCCGACGACCGTCGTCGTGTTCAGATCGACCGCCGGAATGTCCCAGAGGCTACCCGCGTCGGCAAAGAGGGCGCCACTGATGCCAAGTTCCTCGGGAATCAGCGGGAACGGGAACCGCAGTTCGGCAGTGACGGCATAAAACATCGTCCCGCCGAGGCCATCGTCCGTGATCGCGTCGCGCGGACCGTAACCGGCGCGCTCAAAGCCGCGAACCGTCTCACCGCCTTTGTAGAAGGCATCGATCAGGCGGACGTCCTCACCGTTCCAGCCGGCGATGTGGCCGCCGACCGCCCGACCGACAAGTGTCCAGCCCTTGGCGAAAGAGTAATAGGCACGTCCCTCGATCTGGCTGCGGATATAGAAGACGTCACCACCGACACCGGCGAGGTCCTGCTCGAACGCGAGATAGAAGCCCTCGGTCGGCTTGGATGCATGGTTGCGGCCATCGTAGGTGATCGAATAGCCGACCGACGACACGTTGCTGACGCCGGCCGCGTCCTTGACCGCCTGCGAAGCGTTGGCGTCCACGTCGTAAACCTCGTCACGCACGAACGTGTAGCGCGTGTTCATCCACACGCTCTCGGCGAGCGGGAACCCCAGCCGAAGGCCACCGCCCGACTTGCGGCTGCGGAACGAGGACTCCGTCGTCAGGTCCACCTCCTTGTGGAAGACGTCGAAGCCCGCCGACATGTTGCGGTCGAGGAAGCGGGGTTCGGTGAAAGCAAGGTCGATCTGGAGACGCTCGGCGCTCCCGGCCAGCTTGAGGCGGATGAACTGCCCGCGACCCATGAGGTTGCGCTCGCTCAGCGCGATGTCACCGATGACGCCCTCGCTCGAGGAGAAGCCACCACCGAACGAGATCTCGCCCGTCGACTGCTCCTGAAGATTGACGTTGAGAATGACCCGATCCGGCGCCCCGCCGGGCTCGCGTGTGATCTCGACCTTGCTGAAGAAGCCGAGGCCTTGAAGGCGCTTACGGGCACGGTCGACCAGGAGCCGATTGTAGGCATCGCCCTCCGCGAGGCGGAATTCCCTGCGGATCACGTAATCGCGCGTGCGCACGTTACCGATGATGTTGATGCGCTCGATGTATACGCGCGGGCCCTGTTCGATGTGGTAGGCGATGGCGATCGTGCGCGAGATCGGATCACGGTCGGCGCGGGGCCGCACCTGGGCGAATGCATAGCCCTGCTCGGCGACCATCAGCGTCAGTTTCTCGACGGTCTTCTCGACAGCCGAGGCATCGTATTTGTCGCCGATGTCGGACGTCACCGCCGCCTGGAGCGCCACGGTGTCGATCTCGGTCAACGACGTCGCGATGGACACGTCGCCGAAGGTATAGATCTCGCCCTCGTCGATGGTGAACGTGATGAAGAAGCCGTTGCCCGAGCGGTCGAGATCGGCGGTGGCCGCGATGACGCGCGCGTCGGCATAGCCGTTGGTCAGGTAGAACTGGCGCAGCAGTTCGCGGTCCAGCCTCAAACGATCCGGGTCGTAGATGTTGGTCGGCTTGAGGAAGCTCAGCAAGCCGGTCTCGGACGTCGTTATGACGTCGCGCAGCTGGCCATCCGTGAATGCGCGGTTTCCGACGAAGGCGATGTTCTGCACCTTCGTCTCCGGGCCTTCCGAAATCTCGAACACCAAGTCGACCCGGTTCTGGTCGAGTTCGATGATCACCGGATTGACCTGCGCGGTGAACATGCCCTGGCGACTGTAGACATCCAGAATTCGCTGGACGTCCGCCTGCACGCGGGCCCGCGTCAGCACCGAGCGGGATTTCAGCTGAACCTCGGTCTCGAGCGTCTTGTCGTCGATCTCCGAATTGCCTTCGAAGACGACCCTGTTGATGATCGGATTCTCCACGACGAACACGACGACCGTCGTCGAGCTGCGTCGGATCGACACGTCGGCAAACAGACCCGTGGCGAACAGCGCCTTGAGCGACTGATCGACCTCGAATTCGTCGTAGCGATCGCCGATGGTGAAGCGGAGATACGAGCGCACGGTCTCAGGTTCGACCCGCCGGTTGCCCTCGACGCGGATATCCCTGATCACCGTCTGCGCCCAGGCTGGCTGCGTCGTCACGCTGCTCGCCCCGGCGAAAGCGCCGAGAAACACGAGCGTGAGGCACAGCGCAGCGAGCGCGCGACCCATCATCGTTTCCTTTGAAGGCATTCTCTCGGTGCCCCTTGACGCCATGTCCCCCAACCAGTCCCACCCCTGGCGGAGGTGCGACTGGCATTTCTGACCGATTCTCGCGTTCCCAGTATGGCGCGCCATACCCGCTGTCGGTCAATTCTGATCGTGCGCGGCCCCCCAGCCACACCGAGCACCTAGGACGCGACCAAACTTCGCACCCAGGAATCGATCTCGGCGTAGATCTCCGGCCCGTTCACCGCGATCATTATCATCAGGATCACCGCCAGGCCAATCTTGAAACCGATCTCCTGGGTGCGTTCCCCGAGCGGCTGTCCCCGAAAAGCCTCAACGGCATAGAACATCAGGTGACCGCCATCGAGCACGGGGATCGGCAGCAGGTTGATGACTCCGAGACTGATCGAGATGAGCGCAATGAAGGTCATGTACTCCGTGAGGCCCAGCGATGCCGCCTCGCCGGCCGCCTTGCTGATGGTCACGAGACCGCCGACGGCACCGCCGCCCGACGAGAAGGTCACCAGCCGGGCGAGGAACCCGAAGGTATCGGAGACCAGTTCCCAGGTCTTCGTGACGCCCAACCAGACGGCCTCGGGTACGCCGACCGGGCGATAGGTGCGCTCCTCGTCGGTTGCCCTGTACTGGATGCCGAGACGCCCCTCCTGGACCTCCTTGTTGAACCGTGTGCTGACCACCGTATCGGGGGTCGCCTTCAATTCCAGGACCTGGTCACCACGCTTGATCACGAAGGCCAGTTCGTGGCCCGGATTGAGCGAGACGACCTTGCGGAAATCCTGAAAGCGTCGAACCTCGCTGCCGTCGATCGCCAGAACCACGTCGCCCGGCTGGAAACCCGCCACGGCCGCCGCGCTGCCCGGTGTCACAACGTCGATGCGAGGCTTCGTCTGAGCCTCGCCGATCGCCCCGTAGAGCGCCGCGAAAATGACGATCGACAACAGGAAGTTGGCGAGCGGTCCGGCCGCCACGACCGCCGCGCGCTGCCAAACGGGCTTGCTTCGGAACATGCTGGCGCGCAGCTCCGGCGGCACCTCGCTCTCGGACCGCCCGGTCGCGCTCGCGGCATCGGCGTCGTCGATGAACTTGACGTAGCCACCGAGCGGGATCCACGCGAACCGCCAGCGCGTGCCAGAGCGCGCCGTCCATCCGAAGATCTCCGGCCCGAAGCCGATAGAGAACGTTTCAACCCCGACCCCGCACCAGCGCGCCACCAGATAGTGTCCGAGTTCGTGGATGAAGACCACAGCGCTGAACAGGAAGATGACCGCGAATATGACGTTCACGGTGCCGAGATTCTCGACGAATTGGCCCAGGATATCCATTCCGGGTTGCACTCCTGACGCCGCGCCCCGCCGCACGGCATGGTTACAGAAGAGTTGCCGACGGGCTCAACGCATCCGGCTCAGCAACCCGTATGCCAGATCGCGTGCTTCGCCGTCGATTGCAAGGGCACCGGCGACATCGGCGGGGGCGCCAGATAGGCGTTCGTGCGCGAATTCCCCGAGCGTGCGTTCGACCAGTTCGGCAATTCCAGGAAAACTCAGCCGTCCGGCGAGGAAAGCCTCGACGGCCACCTCGTTGGCGGCGTTGAGTACCGTGCAGGCCGTGCCCCCGGTCGCCATGGCCCGACGTGCCAGCTCGAGCGCCGGAAACCGCCTGGGATCCGGTGCCTCGAAGGTCAAGCGGCCGACCGCGACCAGATCGAGCCGCGCCACGGGCGTGTCGACGCGCAATGGCCAGCTGAGACTGTAGGCGATCGGTGTGCGCATGTCGGGCGTGCCCATCTGGGCCAGCACCGAGCCGTCGCGATAATAGACGAGGCTGTGGATGATCGACTGTGGATGGACCACCACGTCGAGTTGTTCCGGGCGAACGGCGAAGAGATGCATCGCTTCGATCAGCTCGAGTCCCTTGTTCATCAATGTCGCGCTGTCGATCGTCACCTTGGCGCCCATCGACCAATTCGGATGCTTGAGTGCCTCGGCGGGGGTCGCCACCGCCAACGCTTCGCGCGAGTGCTGCCGGAACGGGCCGCCCGAGGCCGTCAGCACGATCTTCTCGATGCTTTCCGGACCCGACGCATCGAGCGCCTGGAACGCCGCCGAGTGCTCGGAATCGACCGGCAGCACCGTGGCGCGGCATGCGGCGGCGTGTTGCATGAACGCCTGTCCGGCCGCCACGAGGCATTCCTTGTTGGCGATTGCGATCGTCTTGCCCTGGCGGATCGCCTCCCAGGTCGGCGCCAGCCCGGCCGCCCCCGAGATGGCGGCCATGGTCCAATCCGCCGACCGCGCGGCGGCCTCGATCAAACCATCCGGACCGGCGGCCGCGATGATGCCGCTGCCGGAAAGCGCCTCCTTGAGCACGCGGTACTGGCTGGCATCGCCAACGGCGGCAACCTCTACCTTGCCGTCGCGCGCCACGGCGGCGAGTTCCTCGGCATTCCGGTTGGCCGTGACCGCCACGAGCCGGTAGGCATCGCCGCCACGCCGCACCACGTCGAGCGTGCTCTTTCCGATCGACCCCGTCGCGCCGAGAATGGTCAGTCGCCTCGGTTCGCCCGAGCCGCGGCCGGCCAATCGAGAGCCGTGCTCGCCCAAATCGTTCCCCTCTGCTTGTCGAGCCGAGGGCCCACGGCAGTGCCGCCCCATCGCGCTCGCGATAACCCCGCGCCTCAGAGCACCGCCGGCCAGACGAACAGGGCCCGCCCCGGCAGCAAACCGTTGACCAGGGAAGCGACGACCGCCGCCGTCAATGCCGCGATCATCAACCCGTCGACCCTGTCGAGCAACCCACCGTGCCCTGGAATGAGACCGCTGATGTCCTTGCGGTTGAAGTTCCGCTTGATGGCGGATTCGAGGAGATCGCCCATCAGCGTCGACAGCGACAATAGCGCCCCGATCGCCGTGGCGACCCAGATCGAGGTGGGCCCACCCATGCCGAAAAGGAAGAGATTGCTGGTCAACACGCCGCTCGCCAGCCCGCCGATGAAACCGGCCCAGGTCTTGTGCGGCGAGATGCGCGGGGCGAGGCGCGGTCCTCCGATCAGCCGACCGCAGACGAGCGCGGCACTGTCCGTCGCCCAGACCACGGCGAGGATGAGCAGCACCGCCGCGAGGCCATAACCAGGATCGGAGCGCAGCCAGACGAGGGCGATTGCGGGCAGTGCCACGTAGAGCACACCGAGGGCCGAAAGGCCCGGCCGCCGGCCGATGCTGAGCCCAGCCACCAGTGCCGCGGTCGCCACCACCACCACGAGCCCCTCGACCGGTAGCCCACCAGCCACCAGCCCGGCCGCGATCGCCGTCAGAACCGCCTGAGCCTGGAACGCCCGATCCCGCAGGTCGTTCGCACCGCGCACCAGTTCGCCCCATTCCCAGGCCAGTACCGCTGCCCCGCCCGCCACCAGCACGGCGAACGGCTCCACACCGAGCACCGTGATCAAGAGGACGATCGGCATCAGCGCCGCGGCCGAAAGAACGCGCAACGTTAGCTCGCGCGACCAGCCGAGCCCTGGGCCCCGTGCCTGGCTCGTCTCGAGCTGACTGCCCACCTTGTTGTCGATCGACTTGCTCATCACTCCTCGGCCCCCGTGGCCAGGCCGCCGAAACGGCGCTCACGCTGAGCATACTGCCGGATAGCCACTTCGAGCCACTCCTTGTCGAAATCCGGCCAGAGCACGTCGACGAAGACGAGTTCGGCATAGGCGACCTGCCAGAGCAGGAAGTTCGATATGCGCACCTCCCCGCTGGTGCGGATCATGAGGTCGAGCGGGGCCAGTTCCCGCGTCGCCAGTTCTCCCTCGAAACACGCCGCATCGATCTCACCGGGCGTGAGTTCACCGGCGGCAACGCGCTCGGCGAGCCTGCGCGCCGTCTCGACGATTTCGTCGCGCGCGCCATAATTGAAGGCAACGGTGAGATGCAGAACGCTATTCCCGGCGGTCGTTCTCTCGGCCTCCTCGATGAGTGCGAGGATGTCCGCATCGAGGTTGTGGCGCGCGCCAATGACACGAATACGGACGCCGTTCTCGTGCAGCGAGGCGAGGTCCCGGCGGATGAAGTGCCTCAGCAGATCCATGAGATCGACGATCTCGGACTGCGGCCGGTTCCAGTTCTCGGACGAAAAACTAAAAATAGTCAGATACTTGATGCCGAGTTCCATGGATGCGCGGACAGTTCGCCGGACGCTCTCGACGCCGCGGCGATGGCCCTCGGTTCGCGGCAGGCCTCGCGCCCTCGCCCAGCGCCCGTTGCCATCCATGATGATCGCGACATGGCGCGGCAACGCACCCACGGCCCGATGAAGGGTCATGGCCTCGCTGTCGCTGACTGCCACGGGATTTGGCTTCATGGCTTGGCCTGCGGTTCTGCGCCGGGCGACGTCGCGGCGCTGACGGCCGTGCTCGGCACCACCTTATACGGTTCCGCCAATCTACGCACGGTTCCTGTGCGCCCGGTAAAGCGGCGCCGTTGTCGGCCACCCGCGCGCCCCGCCGACGGCACCCGCCGAGCGGCCCTCGCAAGAGCAGGACGACACACGCGCCGGCATCACCACTTCTCCATCAGACCTGCATGATCTCGACTTCCTTGGCGGCCAGCATCTCGTCGATCGCCTTAATATGCTTGTCCGTCAATTCCTGCACTTTCGCCGACAGCGAGCGATGCTCGTCCTGACTGATGTCGCCGTCCTTCTCGAGTTTCTTGAGATTGTCCATCCCATCACGCCGCACGTTGCGCACGGCGACGCGGGCCGTCTCGGAATATTTGTGGGCAATCTTCGTCAGATCGCGGCGGCGCTCCTCGTTGAGCTCCGGGATGGGCAGGCGCAGGGTCGTTCCGTCGACCACCGGATTGAGGCCGAGCTGGGCATCGCGTATGGCGCGTTCCACCGCGCCGACCTGCCCGCGATCCCAAACCTGCACGGTGATCATGCGCGGTTCGGGCACGTTGACGGTCGCGACCTGATTGATTGGCATGCGCGCGCCGTAAACCTCGACGGTGACCGGATCGAGCAGATTGGCGCTCGCCCGGCCCGTTCTGAGGCCGGAGAGTTCCTGCTTGAGGCTGCCGACGGCGCCATCCATGCGCTTGCCGATCGATTTGATGTCGAATGCGTCGCTGCTCATGTGTCCACTCCCTTGCGCCGGGACCGCAGCCCCTTCGGCGGGGCCAGGATACCTCGGGGTCCATGTCACTCGTCGGCCGGCCCGACCACGGTGCAGAGTGCCTGGCCGCGAACCAACCGGACGAGGTTGCCCGGTTCGCGAATGGAGAAAACGATTATCGGAAGTCGGTTGTCGCGGGCAAGGGCAATCGCAGCCCCATCCATGACCTTGAGGTTGCGCGCGAGGACCTCCTCGTAACTCAGGCGCTCGAAACGCTGGGCCCCCGGAACCACCTTGGGGTCGGCGGAATAGATTCCATCGACGCTGGTCGCCTTGGCCATGGCGTCGCACCCCATCTCGATTGCCCGCAGCGCCCCGGCCGTATCCGTCGTGAAGAACGGGTTGCCGGTGCCGGCCGCAAAGATCACGACGCGATCGTTGTCGAGGTGGTGCAGGGCGCGCGAGCGGGTGAACGGCTCGCAAACCGTATGCATCGGGATCGCCGAGAGCACGCGCGCCTCGACGCCGGTGCGGCTCAGCGCGTTCTGGAAGGCGAGCGCATTCATGACCGTGGCCAGCATGCCCATGTAGTCGGCGGCCCCGCGGTCCATGCCGCGCGCCGCCCCTTGCAGGCCGCGAAAGATGTTGCCGCCGCCGATCACGAGCGAAATCCGTGTCCCGGTATCGACCGCCGCATGCACCTCCTCGGCGAGGCGCTCCACCGTCGGAACGTCGATGCCGTAGGAGCCAGCTCCCATCAGCGCCTCGCCCGACAGCTTGACCAGCAGGCGCTTGTATTTCAGCTCAGCCATCGCCCGTCCTCTCGTTGAGCCCCGTCACCACAGTCGGCACCGTCGATTGCCCGGCTCACGGCCGGCCGCCGTCGTAGTCTTGCCCTCGACCGCGACCACGCACGAAAAAGGGCGCGGCCAGCGGGCAGCGCCCTTCATAGCTTCGATGCCGCGGCAGGTCACGCGACAGCAGCCGACCAGGTCCTGGCGTCAGTTGCAGTCCCGGACCATTCAGCGCTGACCGGCCGCCGCCGCGACCTCGGCCGCGAAATCCGATTCCTCCTTGGCAATGCCTTCGCCAAGCTGGAAGCGGCAGAACGCCTTGAGCACGATCGGGTGACCGGCCTCCTTGGCCGCCTTCTCGACGACCTTGGAGACCTTGCTCTCGCCGTCGATCACGAACACCTGCTCGAGCAGCACCACCTCTTCGTAGTACTTGCGCACCCGTCCTTCGACCATTTTGGCGATGATGTTCTCGGGCTTGCCGCTTTCGCGCGCCTGCTCGATCAGGACATTGCGCTCGCGCTCGACCGCATCGGCGGGCATCTCGGCGACCGAGAGCGCGAGCGGATTGGCAGCCGCGACGTGCATGGCGATCTGGCGGCCGAGTTCGGCCAGCTTGCCCGCATCGGCCTTGGACTCGAGAGCGACGAGCACACCGAGCTTGCCGAGGCCGGGCGCAACCGCGTTGTGCACGTAGCTGGCGACGTGCCCGTTTTCGACCTCGAGCGCGGCCGTGCGCCGCAGCGCCATGTTTTCACCGATCGAGCCGACCAGCTCCTTGATCTGCTCTTCGACGGTGCGCGACGTACCCGGGAAACTCGCCGCCTTGGTTCGATCGAAATCGCCCGACTGCGCGAGGGCAATCGCCGCGACATCCCGGGCGAGGGCCTGGAACTGGTCATTCCGCGCAACGAAATCGGTCTCCGAGTTCAACTCGACGACGGCGACCTTGCGGCCTTCGCCGGCAATCGCAACGAGGCCCTCGGCCGCGACGCGTCCCGCCTTCTTGGCCGCCTTGGCAAGGCCCTTGGTGCGCAGCCAGTCGACCGCCGCCTCCATGTCGCCACCGGTTTCCGTGAGCGCCGCCTTGCAGTCCATCATGCCGGCCCCGGTCTTCTCGCGAAGCTCCTTGACCAGACCCGCCGTGATCGTCGCCATAGCTGGTTCCTCTAAGGTGTTGTGTTCGCCTGTCGCCGGCCCACGCGGCCTCGTGCGTGACCGCTGCGGGCACCTGCGGACCGAACCGGTCCGTCACGCCGCCGGCCGGCGCGCGACCGCCGGCCTTGACCAATGCATGCACGGCCGCGACCGCTGCTTCGTCGGTCGCGGGCCGCGTTCCCCTTGCCGCCGCCGGATGCGTCAGCTGGCGGCCGCGCCCGAGCCGGTCGTGCCGTCCGCCCCATTGGCGAGCGCCGCGAGGCTCTCGCTCGCCGAAAGCTCGGCGTCCTCGGGCAGCGCCTCCATGGTCGGGTCCTCGGCCGCGCCGAGATCGGCCCCGGACGCGCCCTGCGCCCGGCCGATGCCATCGATGGCCGCGCGCGCCACCAGATCGCAGTAGAGCGTGATCGCCCGGCCGGCGTCGTCGTTTCCAGGCACCGGGATGTTGATGCCGTCCGGATCCGAGTTGGAGTCGACGATGGCGACGACCGGTATCCCGAGCTTCTTTGCCTCGGCGATCGCGATCGCCTCCTTGTTCGTGTCGATCACGAAGAGGAGGTCCGGCGTGCCACGCATGTTCTTGATGCCGCCGAGCGTGATCTCGAGCTTGTCGCGCTCGCGCGTCAGGTTCAGCAGTTCCTTCTTGGTCAGCCCCTTGCCGCCTTCGGCGATGACGACGTCGAGTTCCTGGAGCCGCCGGATGCTGTCGGACACCGTCTTCCAGTTGGTCAGCGTGCCACCCAGCCAGCGATGGTTCATGTAATACTGGGCACAGCTCCTGGCCGCCTCCGCGATCGCTTCGGACGCCTGGCGCTTGGTGCCGACGAAGAGCACGCGCCCGCCCCGCGCGACCACGTCGCTGACCATCACCAGCGCCTGGTGCATGAGCGGCACCGTCTGCGCGAGGTCGAGGATGTGGATGTTGTTGCGCGTGCCGAAGATGTAGGACTTCATCTTCGGGTTCCAGCGATGGGTCTGATGGCCGAAGTGGACGCCTGCCTCGAGCAGCTGGCGCATGTCGTAATGCGGCAAAGCCATATGGGTTGGTTCCTTGTGATTCCGGTTGATCCGCCGCAGGCCGTCGAGCGGGGGCTAGCCCCGCCACCGGCTGATCAACGAACGCATCGAAGCGCTCGCCACCCAGAGCCTGCGTGTGAGATGGTTGGGCTTATATGCCGGGGAGCGCGCGAGCGCAACCGCCGTTTCGCCGCTGCCGCCGCAAGACGCGCCCGTTCACCATAGGGCTCCGAGAGTGCCGCGATCAATGCGCTCGCGGCGGTTGACGTGGCCGTTCGCCGCAAGCCCGAGCAGCACCATGGTGGCCAGCAGCGAGGTCCCGCCATAGGAGACGAGCGGCAGCGGCGCCCCGACCACCGGTAGAAGCCCGGTCACCATGCCGATATTGACGAACATGTGCAGGAACACGTGCAACGCCGCACCGGCCGCGAGCAAGCGGGCAAAATGCGCCCGGCACCGCATCGCGGACAGAAACAGCAACGCCACCAGCGCGGCGAATGCCGCCAGAACGCCGAGTGTTCCAACGATGCCGAGTTCCTCGCCGAGCATCGTGAAGATGAAGTCGGTGTGCTTTTCCGGGAGGAAATCGAGCTGGCTCTGCGTGCCGTTGACCAACCCCTGACCGGAGACTCCGCCAGCCCCGAGCGCGATCTTCGACTGCATGATGTGATAGCCCTTGCCGAGCGGGTCGCGATCGGGATCGAGGAACACCAGCAGCCGCTCGCGCTGGTAGGCATGAAGGTGTTGCCAAACGAACGGCAGTCCGGCCAGGAGCGCACCCCCCGCCGCCAGGAAGTAGCCCCACCCGACGCCAGCCAGAAAAATGAGACCAAAACCGATCGCCGCGAGAAGGAGGCCAGTGCCGAGGTCCGGCTGCTTCATGATGAGGACGAAGGGCAGCACGACCATGGCGACCGGCACCGCAACCCAAAGGGGATGGGAGACGCGCCCTAGCGGCACCCACTGGAAATAGCGTGCCAGCGCCAGGACGATCGCGACTTTCATGAACTCGGAAGGCTGGAACGGCCCGAGCCCGAGATCGAGCCAGCGTTTCGCCCCGCCCATCTCGATCCCGATCTGCGCCACCAACACGATCAGAGCGAGCGCCACCACATAGATCGGATAGGCGAGCGCCAGCCAGAGGCGGAGCGGAACGAGGGCGATCACCAGGACGCACGCGAGCCCCGCCAGTGCGCGAACGACGTGCCGCTCGGCCCAAGGCGAGACCTGCCCGCCGGCGACCGAATAGAGCATCGTCGCGCCGATCGCCGTCAGCCCGATGACGATGGCCAGCGTCAGCCACGGCAGCGCGGCGCTGCGCTGAACGAGGCCACGCTCGCTCTCCATCGCCTTCCCGTACGCGCTCATCGCACCACCCCGGCAACCGACCCCGGCGCCGCCGCCGCCTCGCCCGCCCCCTCGACCTCCGCCTCGTGCGCAAAGAGTTGCAGCATCACGTCGCGAGCCATGGGCGCGGCGCGGGCGGAGCCGCCGCCGCCATGCTCGACGATGGCGGCCACGGCATAGCGGGGCGCGGCCGCGGGCGCATAGCCGACGAAGACCGAATGCGGTGCCCGCTCCACGACCTTGCCGTGCCTGCGGATGGATTTGACCTGCGCAGTGCCCGTCTTGCCGGCCATCGCGACGCCGGCGAGCCCGAGGCCGGCGACCAAAGCTGTGCCTCCGCCTTCGTTGACGACCGCCCACATGCCCCTCTGCACGGCCGCGAGATTGGCCGGATCGATGCCGAGAGCGCCGGGGGCATGGGCCGTCCCCTCTCCATCAACCAGCCGTGGGTTCACCGCTCGCCCGCTCGCGATGCGCGCCGTCATCACCGCGAGCTGCAGGGGCGTTGCGAGCACGTAGCCCTGACCGATTCCAGCGAGCAGCGTCTCCCCGCCCAGCCACGGCCGCCCGAGGTTGGCGATCTTCCATCCTGGTGTCGGGACCACGCCTTCCTTTTGCTGGCGCAATTCGAAGTCGATGGTGTGGCCTAGTCCGAGACGCACCGCCATCTCCGCCAGCCGCTCGATCCCGAGGCGCTCGGCGAGCTGATAGAAATAGACATTGCAGCTTTCCCGCAGCGCCCGGTGGAGGTCGACAGGACCGTGACCGCCGCTGTTCCAGCACCGGAATGTGTGATCGGCCAGCGTATGGGAGCCCCGGCAGGCGATGCGCTCGCTACGCGCGACGACGCCCGCCTCGAGCGCCGCCAGAGCGGTGACCATCTTGAAGGTCGAACCCGGCGGGTACTGGCCGCGGATGGTCTTGTCGATGAGCGGCTTGCCCGGCGCCTCCTCAAGCTGCTCCCATTGCGTTCGCCCGATGCCGCCGTTCATGACGCCGTTGTCGAAGCTCGGCGCCGAGGCCATCGCGACGAGCCGGCCACTTGTGATCTCCAATGCAACGAGCGAGGCCACCCCCTCGCGTGCCACGCGCGCCAGCACCTTGCGCTGCAGCGCGCTGTCGACGGTGAGGCGTACATCGCCGCCCGCCTCCGGCTGCTTGCGTTCCATCTCGCGCACGATCCGCCCGCGCGCGTCCACCTCCCGCCGCACGATGCCCCCTCGCCCGCGCAAGCGCTCGTCGCAGCCGTGCTCGACGCCCTGCTTGCCGACGCGCATCGCCGCCAGTTCCATGGCGCGGTCGCCATCGATCTCGAAGCGCTCGACCGCCCCGATGAAGCCGACGAGGTGCCCCATCGCATCTCCCTCGCGATAGGTCCGGGCATGGCGCACCTCCGTCTCGATGCCGGGCAATTGCGGTGCCAGCACGTTGACGCGCGCGAGCTGCTCCCAGGCAAGCGTGATCTCGAGGGAGATCGGGAGAATTCGGCTTTGACGCGCCGCCAGCGCGAGAACCCGCTTGCGCTCGCCCGGCGGCACCTCGACGATCTCGCCGAGCCGGTCCAGAACCTGCGCGACGTCGCCGGCCGTGTCGGGGACGATGGCAAGGCCGAAGGTCTCCTCGTTGTAGGCGAGAATTCTTCCCTTTGCGTCGAGTATTCGACCGCGCGTCGGCAGCAGGGGACGCAAGTTTATTCGATTGTTCTCCGCCAAGAGCGCAAGCCGGCGCGACTGTGCGACCTGCAGGTCGTAGAGCCGGTTCGCGAGCAGACCGAACAGCCCGACCTGCATCGCGCCGACAAGGAGCGCGCGCCGCGAAAAGCGCGGCCCGAGGCTTTGGTCCTCACTCGGCGGTCGGAACATCTCAGGCCCCCTCGTCGACGACGGCACCGAGCCGCGGCGCCTTCGCTCGCCCGGCGATTTCGCAAAATGCGGTCGTGCTGCTCGCGAACGCCATTGCCGCGAGCGTCCCGGTCGCCGTCGACCACGGCGCCAGCAGCGCGCCGACATAAACCATCGCCAGCAACCAGCTCGCGAGGCCCGCGGCCGCCGCGCCGAGCGCCGCCGCAACGACCGCCCGCACAGGTGCCCGGCGCGGCGGGTTCCCGGCAGAGAGCCGCCCGGCGCCGTGCAGGGCAACCATGATGAGCGCCCAATAGCCGAGCGGTCCGCCTGCCAACGTGTCGATGAGGAGCCCCGCCAGGAAAGCGACGAGGAGCGGGGGAGAATTCTCCTCGTGCATCGCCCAACTGAAGAGCACTCCCGAAAGCGCCGTCGCCAGAACCGACATCGCCCCGACCTGCTCTCCCCAGGGCAGTACCGCCAGCAGCGCCATCGCGAACACCGCCAGAGATCGTACCGCCATGCCGACGAACGCCACGGTCCTCACTCCCATCTCATTTGCCCGCTTCTCCCGCGGGCGTTCCGCGCCGACCCCGCACGAGTGCCGTCTCGTTCCGGCCAACCAGGGGGCTGGCGCGTCCGCCTTCGCCTGCTCGCGCCAGATCGTCGCTCAGAACGCGCGGTGGCGAATAAAGGAGGACGCTCGCGAACTCCGAAGTCATGGGCCGGCCGAACGGGCGAATGCGCGGTTGCCCGTTCACCATCTCGATTTTTCCGACCCTGAGACCGGCGGGAAAGACGCCACCGGCACCCGAGGTCGCCACCAGATCGCCCGCCCTGAATTCTTCTCCCTGACGAGTGTAGAGCAGGGCGAGCGTATCGACATTCTCGCCGGCCGCGATCGCCCTCGTGCGCTCCTCGCCGACGATCACAGGCACGCGGCTGTTGAGGTCGTCGAGCAGCAGGATGCGGGACGCACCCTCGTCGGCCTCCACGATGCGGCCGATCACGCCGTGGGCATCGAGGACGGCAAGGCCCGGCTCGACGCGGTGGACGCGCCCGACATTGATGAGCAGGGACTTGAGGAACGGGCCGCGGCCGTCGGCAACCAGCCGCCCGGTGACGAAGCTGCCCGGCAGGTCCGCTGCCGCCTGGAGCTGCCGGCGCAATGCCCGGTTCTCGTGCTCGAGCTGGCGGGCGCGCCATTCCCATTGCGCCAGCTCCTGGGCGAGGGCCGCACCATCGCCGGGCGCGGTGCCGGCTGTTCCACCTGCGTGATCGCCCGCATCGAACAGCCGGCGAAGTCCGTGCACCGGCACCGCGAGCGCCTCGACCACGGGTGTCGCCACCGTTCGTATCCACTCCTTGACCCCGGTGATCCAGACGTGTTCGAGGCGGCTCAACACCAGCAGCGATACGGCCAGAAAGATGAGGATGAGAAAGCCGGCACCGGGGCGCCGGACGAATTGCCGCGCGGCCACCTCGGGTGTCCGGCGACGCGCGAACGGTTCGTGATCGAGCAGCGTCATGATAGGCCCCTTGCCTCGGCGAAAACGTCGCTGCCCCCCGCTTGCCCCGGCGGCAGCCCCGTTCGATGGTCCTCAGCGAGCCTGGATGAGGAAGTCGCGATAGCGATCGAGATCGGACATGACGAGCGCGCAACCGTCGATGACGCTCATTCGCGGCTGCTCGGGCCGCGTCATCACCACACCGACGCGACGGCTGAGCTCGATGTCGATCTTGTCGAGGAGCGAGCCGCCGCCGGTCAGGCAGATGCCCCGCTCGCAGATGTCCGAGGACAGCTCCGGCGGCATGCGCTCGAGCGTGCTCTGGATGCCGTAGGCGATTTCCTCCAGCGGCTCGACGAGGGCCTCGGCGATATCGGCGGGCCCGAGCACGATCTCCGTCGGGGTGCCCCGCCGCATGTCGCGCCCCTTGATGTGGACGTCGACACGCCGGCCGTTGGCCTGCACGATCGCCGCCCCGACCTCGATCTTGATCCGCTCGGCGTTGGGCTCGCCGACGAGGAGATTATGCTTGCGGCGGATGTATTTTATGATGGCCTGGTCCATGGCGTTGCCGGCGACGCGAATGGAGCGTGCATCGAGGACGCCGCCGAGCGACATCACCGCGATGTCGGTCGTGCCACCGCCGATGTCGACGACCATGGAGCCCTTTGGCTCATGGATCGGAAGTCCCGCACCAAGGGCCGCCGCCACCGGCTCCTCGATGAGGAGAACCTTGCGCGCACCGGCCGAAAGCGTCGATTCATAGACCGCGCGGCGCTCGACCGGGGTCGAACTCGCCGGCACGCAGACCAGAACGCGCGGCCGGCGGAACTGCATCTTCTTGGCCGTCCGCTTGATGAACTGGCGCAGCATCTCCTCGGCGGCGATGAAATCGGCGATGACGCCGTCGCGCAATGGCCGGATCGTTTCGATATTCTCAGGCGTGCGTCCGAGCATGGACTTGGCCTTGTCGCCGACCTCCAGCACCTCGCGCACGCCGGCCTTGTTGCGCACGGCAACCACCGACGGCTCGTCCAGCACCACGCCCCTGCCCGGCACCCAGACGAGCGTGGACGCCGTGCCGAGATCGACGGCGATGTCGTCCACGAGGACATTTTTCCACTTGGAGAACATGGTTCCAGCCCCTCGAGCCCCAACACCCCCCTCGAGGGGGCGTCATGCTCCCTGGCTATGCAAGAGCATTGCCAAACACTTAAGCGGGTGAACTTCGCTCATCCGCAAGGCCGCACCATTCCTTTACGTTAACTAGGCGAGGCGGGGGTCCGTGACAATCCTCTCTCTCCAACCGCCAGCGGTTGTCCGAGGTGTGTGACATTGCGGGCCACGGATCGCGACGCGTCCGGCGGACAGGCTGGATCAGCCGGCGGCGCCATTGTCGGCGGCGACAGTGCCAGCCCGGCCCGCAGCCGCGAGCTTGGCCTTCAGATTGCGCGCCGCCATCGCGTATCCGCCGCCGGCCCCGTCGAGGAAGTGGATGTGATCGTCCGTCATGAACGAGGGCACGATGCACGTCATCATCGCTTCGTCTTGCGCATGGAGGCCGGCGACCACCACGCCCTCGGCCTCCGCGTCCTCGAGCAGCCGCTCGAGCCGTGCAGCGAGGGCCGCTGAACAATCGAGCGTCATGCGCAAGCCATCGTCGAACTTGCGGTAGTCGGTGTTGCGCGCCAGCACGCGCCTGTAGTGCCGCATGCTGAAGCCGCCGAACCGCAGCCCCGTGCGGTCCAGCAGCCAGGCGATGGCGACGATGCGCTTCAATCGGCGCAGGCTGGCCGCGAGCTTGGCACCGCCCCCCATGGCGCGGGCTTCGAGGTCCAGCCCGCGCCCGGGCCAGGAAAAACCGGGGCCTTCAGGTGGCACGGGATTGCGGTCCGCCCCGTCTCGCGCAACGAGGTCCAGCACCCTGGCGACCACGTCCGTAAAGCGCGTGGCGCCATGGGGTCCGGCATGCGGCGCCGGCACGACGATCAGCGACAGCATCGTACCATTGCGCGCCGCGACCGGGTTCCAACGGCACGAGAGCCCTTCGAGATCGGGGCGCGACCCGGCCTCGGCCGCAGCGATGGCGTAAGCCCCGGTCTTCATCGCCTTGTCCGCAAAGGCAATGCCGCCGCCCGCGAACATCGCCGTCGCCACGTCGCCGGAGAGGGCGTGCCGGGCGACGCGCACGTCACTGCCGCCAGCGCGGATTTCCTCCACGGCGACCAGCGCGACCCGCATTTCGAGGGCCAGTTCGTCGCGCGCGAAGGCCGCCGTCTCGGCAAGCACGCGGGTCACTCTGTCATGGTCGCTCCCATCGACGAGCGCGACCGCGCCGTCGCCGCCGAAGACGAACGGAAAATGCAGTCCGCCCAGAGCGTTGGCGAGCGCGCTGATCATCGCGGCCCCGGCGAAGTTGACGGCCTTGTAGCGGCCCTCCGCGATCGCGGCCGTCGAGGCGACGACATCGCTGATGGCAACCAGGGCATGGTCCGGGGCGGGCGAGAAAACAGCTGGATCCGCCACCCGCCCGAAGTCGGAGAAGGCGGGGAGCCCGGCAAAGAATTCGGCGACCGTTTGCTTCAAAGGAGCCTCCGCGCGAGGGCGACATGCCAGCGCCACCGGTTCGGATACGCTGCGAACCACTTGCCGGCTCAGTCACGCCCGTGCGTCGCGACCGGCCGAGCCCGCGAGGGCTGAGCCGGCCACATCGGCTCAACTGGCCAGCATCACGCCCGGATCGACCCGCCCGCGCTTCAGGAGCAGCTTGTTGAGCGCCCCGACGTAGGCGCGCGCCGAGGCCACCATGGTGTCGGTATCCGAACCGCGCCCTGTATAGGTCCGCCCATCGGCCTCGAGGCGCACAAGCACCTCGGCCTGCGCATCCGTTCCCTCGGTCACCGCGTGGACCTGATAGAGCGCCAGCTTTGCCTCGTGTGGCACGAGCGCCTTGATGGCGTTGAAGGTGGCATCGACGGGTCCGTTGCCGGTCGACTGGAAGGTCAGGTGGTTGCCATCGATCGCCAGGGTCAGGGTCGCCGACTGGTGACCGAACGTGCCCGCGATCACGGTGAGGGCGAGCACCTGGATGCGATCGGCCTCGGTCGCGATCCGGTCGTCGACGAGCGCCTCGATGTCCTCGTCGTAGACGTGCTTCTTGCGGTCGGCCAGCGCCTTGAAGCGCACGAACGCGTCCTCGAACTGGTTGTCGGCGAGTTCGTAGCCGAGGTCCTTCAGCTTGGAGCGAAAGGCGTTGCGACCCGAATGCTTGCCCATCACCAACGAGGTCTTGGAGATGCCGACGGATTCGGGTGTCATGATCTCGTAGGTCTGGGCGTTCTTGAGCATGCCGTCCTGATGGATGCCGCTCTCGTGCGCAAAGGCGTTCCGCCCGACGATCGCCTTGTTGTACTGGACGGGGAACGAGGTCGCCGTCGAAACCAGCCGGGAGGCGCGGGTCAGCATCGTCGCTTCCACACCCGTCCGGTAAGCGAGCACGTCCGAACGCGTGCGGATCGCCATCACGATCTCCTCGAGCGCCGCATTGCCCGCCCGCTCGCCGAGCCCGTTGATGGTGCATTCGATCTGGCGGGCCCCGCCCTCCACGCCGGCGAGCGAATTGGCGACCGCCAGCCCCAGATCGTCGTGGCAATGTACCGAGAAAACCGCCTTGTCGCTGTCGGTGACCCGCTCGCGGACCGCACGGAACATCGCCCGGTATTCGTCGGGCACGGCATAGCCGACCGTGTCGGGCAGGTTGATCGTGGTGGCGCCAGCCCGGATCGCGGCGTCGACGCACTGGCAGAGATAGTCGATGGGCGTGCGCGTCGCATCCATCGCCGACCACTCGACGTCGTCGACCAGATTGCGCGCCCGCTTGACGGTGGCCGTGATGATGTCCAGCACCTCGGCCTCCGACTTGCGCATTTGATGGGCGAGATGGATCGGCGACGTCGAAACGAAGGTGTGGATGCGCGGCCTCTGTGCGTGGCGTACGGCCTCGCCCGCCCGGTCGATATCCCCGTTGATGGCGCGCGCGAGCCCGGCGACAACAGCCTTGCGTGCGCGTTTTGCGATGGCGGCGACGGCCTCAAAATCCCCGTCCGAGGCGATCGGGAAGCCGGCTTCGATGATGTCGACACCCATCTCGTCGAGCAATTCGGCGATCGAGAGCTTTTCCTCGAAGGTCATCGTGGCGCCGGGGCACTGCTCTCCGTCGCGCAGTGTCGTGTCGAAAATCAACACATGCTCTGGTTCAGAGGCGGAGGCATTGGCCGGGTTGGTCGTTCTGGTCATGGTGGTGTCCTGGGTGACGGCCCGTGCGGGCTCGGCGGATCATTTGCGCAAATCGCGCGAGCGAAGAATTGCCGCAGTGCCTCGAGGCCCTCGGCAAGTTTTGATCCCCTGACCGCCCGCCCCGCTCCAAGCGGGACCAGCGCGATCAGGGGCAAATAAGGAGGAGGAGACGAGCCATGTGCCCGCCGGGGACGCCCAGGCATCCCTTGCGCTCGCTTGTTGACCAATGATCGCAATTCGACATCGGATCGCTCGCTGACCGGCACTGCGCCATCGTCCTGGCGCGCACCGACGCAGAATGCCCGCAGGCAGGCCGGACTGCAAGCGTCAATTCCTATCGCGACATGATCCGGCTCGAGCGCTCAGGCCTCGATCATCCCCTCGCTGACGGCCACCACGTGCCCTCCGATGCGTACCCGGGAGAGCGCGCCGCCTCGCATGTCGAGTTCCACGAGAATGCGGCTCGGCCTCCCCATGTCCTCGCCCTGACGGATCAGCACCCGATGCAACCCGTCGATCGGTCGATCGGCGGCGGCCACGAGTCCCGCGAAAGCCGCTGCCGCGCCACCTGTCGCCGGATCCTCGGGCACGCCCTTGTCCGGCGCCAGCATGCGGACATCGAATTCCGCTCCACCACCGCCCTCGCCCAGGCAAAAGAGGTAGGCTCCGATCGGACGGTCCGTGCCGACGAGTTCCGGCAACGCTCCAGGCGCGAGACGCGCCTCGCGCAGGGCCTGGCGCCCGGCCAGCGGCACGAAGAGAAAAGGCACACCCGCGCTCCAGGCCGCAACCCGATGCCCGGCATAACCGATCGCATCGGGCGGCAGCCCCAGCGCCGCCGCCAGCCGGTTGGTCGAAACGTCGAGGTCGAGCCGCTCCGGCAGTCTTGGTGCGTCGAACTCGGCGAAAAGGGCGCCCTCTTCCTCGCGCCGCACCGCCGCGCGCACCGGCCCGATCGTCTCCTCCAACGTCACGATCGATACACCCGACCCACCGGGCGCGCTCTCCTCCGCAAGGGCCGCCAGATGGCAGGCCGTGCCAATCGTCGGGTGCCCGGCGAATGGCAGTTCGACCTTCGGAGTGAAGATTCGCACGCGCGCGGTGTGCCTCGGATCGACAGGCTTTTGGAGAAAAACGGTCTCCGAGAGATTGAACTCGCGCGCGAGGGCCTGCATCCGGCTCTGGTCGAGATCGTCGGCATCGCTGACCACGGCGAGCGGATTGCCGGCGTAGCGAATGCTCGTGAAGACGTCGTAGGTATGGAATCGCAGGCGCAAGGCGCTCCTCCTCGGTGGTCGGCCAGCCGGCTTGTTCGCGATCGGATCGCGCGGTCGGGCTCTGCGACCCGCGATGGGCCGGGCCGTCTCTGGTCGGAGCATGCCACCACCGTGCCGAAAGTGCCACGGGCGTCGCATTGAAGTTGCATATGCGCCTCACTCAAGCGGCATCGCTAATCTCACTTGAAGTTTATTTCGGTTCGTTTGTTTAATGTGATGTCTTCGCCACATTCACCGACACGTAGCCCCATTCAGACCCACTTGATGCCGCGGTTCGACGGCTAAATCTCCTCCAACAGCGCAGCACACCTGGGGAGGTGAACAAGCGCTGGTCGACTGGGTGGGGTCATTCGTTGGGGGACATTGCGATGCGCGTAGCGCTTCCGAGCGGCATGAGGGCCATGGTTGCACAGCCAAGCCCGATTTCGTGCGGGAGCGCTGCGGGCATTGCCGCTGTTTCAGAGAAATCGCCACTCACGGGTCCATCCGGGACCCGCCTCGTGCCGGCAAACGCCGGCAGCGAGTGGCACGCTGCGGCCCGATCGTCCCGGGCCGAGGCGAACGGGATAGGGAGAGAGTAAACGCAGCCGGCTCTTTCCCTTGAGGAGCGGCGGGGTTTCCCCGCTTCCCCGCCGCTCCGCTCTCCTTCTCGTCAGTGCTTGGGGGCTTGGCCCGTCACGGCCGCGACCGCCGCACGCAGTTGCCCGAACGCCTGCTTCAAGTGCTTGCCCGGACAGTCCGTCGGCGCATGGTCGTTGTGCCCCGAGATCGCGCTGGCCGGTATCGCGTGCTCGACCGCGAGCCACTGCAGGAGGGCGATCAGCGACGTCACCTGGCCGGGCGAAGGAACCTCGCTGTCGAAATGCCCTTCGAGCACGATCTGGATGCGTTCGCGCACATCGTAGCGCGTGTTGGTGTCCCCAGCGAAGGCGGTGCTGCGCCCCTCGCCAATCCTGCCGGAGACGGCGATGTAATAGTGGTAAGGGACATCGCCCCAGGCCGGCTTGTTGGTGCTCCCGACCTTGCCGGGGCGCATCGAAAAGCTCTGGAGCCCGCGCAATTTCTTCTCAAGCGAGAGATTGGGCTGCTGGCGTATGCCGGTGTGGTGGATGATGATCTCGCGCGGCGTCTGGCGTTTCATCAGCGCCTCGTTCGCCGCCACCCCGCCCCAGTCGGACCGCTCGACCATGGCCGGGCGGGCTGGCGGCTCACCGGCGGTCGCACCGCCCGAGCAGAAGGCAGCGCTCAATACGCCGGCGAGCGTTGCCATGACCGATCGAGCACAGGCCCGAGGGCGCGGACCGCGAGCGCGTTCGTGCATCATGCGTCCTTTCGCGTTTCGGATGGGACGACGGGTCCGACCGCTTGCGACCCGGTCGACCCGCTCAGCAATTCTTCTTCACGTAGGCCGTCGGCGCGGCGCCCCGTTTGGCGTTGACCCGCGCCTGGGCGCTCGACTTGTTCCTGAACGGGCCTTCGGCGACGCAATACCAACCATTTCGGAAGTTGGGGTGTTCATTGGTGTTCACGACGATGCCGCCGAGGCGGCGTTGTGAGCCGGCCGCTTCGCCAGGGCCCGCGTGACACGTGAAGATCGCGAACCAGCCGCAGCCGATCACGCTCGATGCCGTCGAGCCGCCACCGCCCGAACCGCCACCGCCCGAGCCGCCCGAGCCGCCGGACGAAGACTGGTCGCGCGCTGCCTGCTCTGCCGCAAGGCGCGCGGCCGCGTCACGCGCCGCCGCTTCCGCCTCGGCACGCATCGCCGCGATCCTTCGCGCTTCGTCCTCCAGTCGTCGGGCCTCTGCCTCGAGCGCGGAGCGCTCGGCCAACTCGCGCGCGGCAGCCTCGCGCGCCGTCTTGTCCGCCGCCTCGCGCTCGGCGGCTTCCTGCTCCTGGCTGCGCAAGGCATTGGCGAGGATTTCCGCGGCGCGCGCCTCGTTGCAATGCGCGTTCTCGCGGGCGAAGCGCTCGAACTCGCTCGCCTTGTTGACGGCGGCGACCCGGCCCCACGTCTCCGAACACGCCCGCTCGCGCACCCTGGCGAGCCGTTGGCGCGCCCGGGGCGCCTGCGGGCAGTGCTCGAAGAAGCGCAGGAACGCCTCCCAGTCGGCCTGACTGTCGCTCTGGTCCGCGCGCTCGAAACCGCGACCGCAAGCTGGATCGCTCGCCTGCTCGAAGGGCACCGTGAGGGCAAGCTGCTTCGAGCACGTGATACGCCCCTCGCGGGCTTTGTCGGTGGTCCAGACCAGAAGCTCGAAATTGCCGTTGGCGCCCTCGAGCGCGATCGGGCGAATGACGACCGTGACGTCGGCGACATCTCCCGAGCGCAGCAATTCCTGCAGACGCTCCACATTGTCGGTGCTGATCGATGTCGAGTGCGCGATCGACTGGAAGGCCGAGGCCGAAGTCAGGCGCGCCTGTGGTAGCTTGCCGAGGGTCTCGTTGATCTTGCCGATCACGAACGATCGCTGGTCATCGCTGAGGCTCGTGGCCTCGGTCTGCACGCCGAGGATGTGGACATGACGCACGATGCCGGGCGTCGAGAGACACGCGGCGTCGAACTGCACCCCGATCACGGTCTCGAAGAGCTTCTGCTGCCAGACCGTCTGAGCCGCCGCCCCGCCCGCGACGAAATGGCTGGCGACCAGCAACAGCAAGCCACCGACGAGCCCGCCCCTCTGCAACCGCCGATGAACCGCGCGACGCCACGACCACCCCTGCATGCTCAGCATACTCCGCCTTCCCGCTCGATCACCGCGCCCCTCGATCCGCCCGTGCCCGCGCCGAAATGGGTCGCCTCACCAGACTAACGCAACTGCCGCGAACCGCCAGATGCCGTGCCGCTCAAGACGTCGCTTCTAATGATCTTTCTCGCCCTTGTCCGGCCCCCGCCAATCGCCATAGCGCCAGGGGGTGAACCTATGACGTCCTGGCTCGAGTCCCACCACCGGATCGTGACCCGACGAGCCCCATGGATGGCAGCGAGAGAGCCGCGCCAGGAGCTGCCAGCCACCGCGCCAGGCGCCGTTGCGCTCGATCGCCTCGAGGCCGTACTCCGAGCAGGTCGGAAGATACCGGCACTGGTGGCCGACGAACGGCTTCAGCGTCCAGCGATAGAGCCGGATCGGCGCCTTCGCGATGCTGCGTGCCACGGCGGACAGCATCGATGCACCGTCAGCGCCCGGGCGGGCGGGCGCCGTCGCCGACGTAGGGATTGCTCTGGCGCTCCCGACCGAAACTCGAGGTCGGACCGTGTCCGCAGATGAAGACGATGTCGTCGCCGAGCGGCCAGAGCTTCTCGCGGATCGAGCCGATGAGCGCGGAGGTATCGCCATAGGGGAAATCGGTGCGCCCGATCGAGCCCTGGAACAACACATCGCCGACCAAGGCGAAGCGAGCCGACTTCTCGACGAAGACGACGTGGCCGGGCGTATGGCCTGGACAGTGCAAGACATCGAACGTCATGCCGGCCGTCTCGATGCTCTCGCCCTCGACGAGGAAGCGATCCGGAACGACGTTGCGCGCGCCCGCGATCCCATAGCCGGCGGCCGTTCCGGCAAGCCCTTCGAGCAGGAAGCGATCGCGCTCGTCGGGTCCGAGGATCGGGGCGCCGGTGCGCTCGCGCAGCTCGTCCGCGCCGCTCGCATGATCGACGTGGCCATGGGTCAACAAAATGTGATCGATGGTCATCCCCGCCTCCTTCACGGCCTCGAGGATGCGATCGACGTCTCCGCCAGGATCCACCACTATGCCTCGCCCGCTCGTGCCGTCCCAGATGAGGCTGCAGTTCTGCTGGAACGGTGTCACCGGGACGATGGCGGCCTTGAAAGTCGACATGGCAGATCTCCTGGCGGACCGGGCAAACCTCGATCCCGGTGGGTGACGCGCCGGAGGTCGGCGCATGTGGGCTCGGTAACCTGTGCGCTCGCGCGCTGCAACGCCGGTTCGCTCGCGCGCGCCTTGGCGCGGGCCATACTTGCGCCACGCTGGCGCGTTCTCCTCCTGTGGAGCCTGCGGCGCCGGCATTCTCCTCGATGCAGCGGAACCGGCCGCCGGCACCGATCCGCCCGGGCCGTGACACTCATCACGCCGGCATGAGGAAAGCCCGACAGGGATGCGAAACATAATCGCTCTTTTCGCCGCGCTCATCACCTTTACGGCCGCGGTCGCGGTGACGAATGCGCAAGGCGCACAGCCGGATAGCGCATTCAATTTCGACATCCGCGACGCCGTCGAAAACCTCGCTGCGATGCTGGCTCCCGCGATCGGCGATTCCCTCTCGGCGACCGGTTTTTCGATTCCCTATGCCGGCATCATGGCGATCGCGGGCATCGCTCTGAGCCTTCCATCCCTTTTCGTGTTCGTCCTTCTGGCGAGATCGGGAAGATAGCCATGGCAAAGCGTTTCGGTCAGATCAAGACATTGGATCTGGTTCTCGGCTACGCCACCATCGAGCCCGCCGACCACACCGACGACCTCCTCGTCGCGATCGGCGAACTGCGCCCGCCGGTCGGCGCGCCCTTGCCCGTCGGCACGCACGTTTGCTTTCGCGAGCGCTTCCATGTCCGCCATCGGCTCGCCTGGTCGGTCGAGGCCCGTCCCGCCAGATCGAGTGATCCGGCACTGCTGCGCAACTGACACCGTGCATGCCGGCTGGCGCACTCTACCAGCACCGGTGTCGGCTGATCTTGGCAAACCAGTAGTGTGCAGGCCATCGAACGGGCTTGTTGCAGTCGAAACGTCCGTAAAACTTCACTTGACCTTCGTCTGATCATTGACTGACAATGCGCACCGGTCGGGCGGGAATGCTGTGTGCCCGGCGGTTGAAAACAGGCTAAGGCGCCTTGCGCACAAATCGGTTGTTCCCCGCTTCGCCAATCCTCCGACCACCTTTGGGCAGCCCGGAAGGAGCTGCACGGCCTGCCCGTTCGCCAGCCAGGCACAGATCGCCAGACAGGCAGTGAGTGCACTTGAAAGGGACTACCGCATGCGCCAGCAAGGCACCGTCAAGTTCTTCAACACCCAGAAGGGCTTCGGCTTCATTACTCCGGACGAGGGCGGCAAGGATGTGTTCGTTCACATCTCCGCCGTTGAAAGATCGGGCATTCCTGTTCTCGACGAAGGCATGAGGCTCGCCTTCGACACCGAGCCGGATCGACGCGGCAAGGGCCCCAAGGCCATCAATCTCGAATTGCTCGGCTGACCGACGCGCTCCGCCGCGTCTCCCGCCGAAGGCCGGTCCTGGACCGTCGGTAGCGCTTCTACCTGCGGTCAATTTTGTTTTGATCGGCGACGGGTCGCACCGGAACCCGTGCATGCGTCGGGCATACGACAACCGCTGACCACGTACCGAACGCGGCACGGAGTCGGTTCCGATTTGCGCGCATTCGCTATCGCCCCTATCTAGGAGAAGTCGCGCGCTCGCGCAGAGCATCTTTTGCCGAGCGAGCCCGCGCCGGAGCAGGAAAGGGAAACCGTCATGCCCTTCTCGAAGTCGTTTGCGACCGGCCCCGAACTCGCCCGGGTCGACCCGGTCTGGGATCAGGTGCGGCGAGAAGCCGAAGCGATCGTCGCCAGCGAACCCTCGATGGCGACCTTCGTCTTTTCGACGGTCCTCAACCAGCAGTCGCTCGAGCTGGCGGTCGCAGGGCGCGTCGCCCAGCGCCTCGGAAGCGGCGAAATGCCCAAAGACCTCTTGATGGATACCTTCGCACAGCTCGCCCAGAGCATCGAAGGCTATGCCGAAATGCTGCGTGCCGACCTGGTCGCCGTTTACGATCGCGATCCGGCCTGTCACCGACTGATCGAGCCCATCCTCTATTTCAAGGGCTTCCATGCCATCCAGGCACACCGCTTCGCGCACGCGCTCTACGTCGATGGCCGGCGCGACCTCGCGTTCCTGCTCCAGAGCCAGGTGTCGTGCGCCTATTCGATCGACATCCATCCTGCGGTGCGCATGGGCAAGGGTCTCTTCTTCGACCATGCCAACGGCCTCGTCATCGGCGAGACGGCGGTGCTGGGCGACGACGTCTCGATCCTCCAGGGCGTGACGCTCGGGGGCACCGGCAAGGAATCCGGTGACCGCCATCCCAAGATCGACAGCGGCGTGCTCATAGGGGCAGGCGCCAAGGTGCTGGGTAACATCCGCATCGGACACTGCTCGCGGATCGCGGCCGGCAGTGTCGTCCTCAAGGACGTGCCACCCAAGACAACGGTGGCCGGCGTGCCGGCGCGCGTCGTGGGCGAGGCCGGTTGTGCCGAGCCCTCACGCGCGATGGACCAAATCCTCGCCGATCCCGGGCCGGGCAATTAGCGGCACAGAATAGTTCGACCGGTCGGCGGCGGCATAGTGCGCCGGGCGGCCATGCCGAGCTTGGTGGTTCCCTTGCCGGGGGACAGCTGCTAGGCCAGGGTTGCAGATGCCGCCCCGCCATGCGAGGCCACGCCCCCGGGGCCGGCTCGCCGAGTGCGCCGGCCACGTTCGAACCGGCGCCGTACGCGCCGCAGGACCATGACCATCATCCAGACGTCGCGAGACGCCACCGACCCGGAGTACGGCCTTGAAGCGTGAGGAAACCGCCCGACTGCAGCGCTATCTGCAGAAAACGTTCCGCCTCGACACGATCGAGCTGCGGCCGATGATGCGCAAGGACGACATGCTGGAGGTCTTCATTGCAGGCGAGTCGGCGGGCCTGATCTATCGGGACGTCGACGAGGATGATGGAGAGGTCTCCTACAGCTTCCGAATGGTTATGCTGGAGATCGATCTCGCCGACGTCTGAATTGCCCTCGAGGGGTGAGGACGCCCCGCGTGCGCGGCACGCTCCTTGCTGAGAACCTGCATCCCGACCCCCATGCGAGGCGCGATGCAGGACCTGCTTCTATTCGCTTACGCCGGCCTGACGGGCTTCACGCTCGCCGGCCTGACGGTAACGCTTTTCGAGATCGTCTCGGGGCGGTCGCTGGTGTTCGCTTTGCGCCCCGATGTCGAGGCCTTCGTCATGCCGGTTTCGTTCCTGGTGCGTCTGCTCGGCGGCCCGCTGCTGCTTGCGCGCATGACATTGCGTGAGGACGTGGGGCCCGGTCAGCGCATGGCACTCGGCTGTGGCGCGATCGTCTGGAGCCTGTGCACCGGTATCACGGTGCTCGCCTGAGACCAACGGCTGGTCGAAAAAAAATGGCCGGCCCCCAGGGAGGGAGCCGACCAGTCTGGAGCCCGGCGTCACAGTCAGGGAGTGCAGGGTGAGGACGACCGGGCCCGGTCCGACGCACTCCGTCGCGCTCGTTCGAAGGCCGTCCCTGCGACGTGCCGTCCGGCGCTTGTCGATTATTCCGGTTGCAGCGCCACCCACTCGCGCGGATTGCGGTACGACTGGCGCTTGATGAACTGGTAGACCGTTTGGCTCCACGGAAGGATCGCGGCGTTGCGGTTGTCGAGAACGAAATCCCCCTCCGCGCCACGCGCCACCAGAACGGCATGCCCCTCGCCCGCTTCGTCGATGACCACGGCGATGAGCAAAGCGCTCGCCGGCCAGCCGCGGTCCATCAGCAACCGCCGCTTGAGCAACACATAGTCCTCGCAGTCGCCGAACGTGCGCGGCAGAGCCCAACGCTCGCGGATCCCGTAGACCGCCCTGTCGGATGCCGGCCAGACGGTGCGGTTGACGACGTCATTGACCTCCTCGAGATCCTTCCAGCGGGCGTTGTCGAGCGAAAAGCGCCGATGGCTGACCGCCGCGCCGATGCATTCGCCCGGTTGCTCGCGGCAGAAGGCGACGAAGCCGAACGGCGCCGTTGTCGGCCCGAAGCTGCGCTGGAACGCCTCGGCCGCGGGCACGTTCCGCAAGCCATGCGGCTCGCTGGCAAGCCCTTCGGCGAACGCCGCCGAAAGCGCGAGCCAGAGCACGCACGCGCCCGCCATTTGCCACTGGAACTTCATCGCCCCCCGCACAACGCCCTTTGCTTTGCAAGGAAGCTAGCATGGGGCAGTTTCCAGGCCACAAAGACGATCGATGCCCTTTGATGGAAATTCGATCCGATCGCAAGGACAGGCGCAGCCGGCCAGCACCCGCCGCCCGTCCCGGGCCTCAGCGCAGGAACGCCTCCTCGAACGGGAACGTGGTGAGGTTCTCATAACCCGTCTCCGTGATGACGACCTGGTCCTCGAGCTTGATGCCACAGGGACCGCCCACCTCGCCGAAATAAACCTCCACGCAGAGCGCCTGCCCCACCTCGAGCACGCCGTCGTAACCGGAAGACTGGATATCCTCCGGATAGCGGATGGCGGGATACTCGTCGCAGAGCCCGACCCCGTGGAAGACGACGCCGTAGCGCTGATGGCGATATTTCTCCTGCAAGGGTTGCGCCTTGCGGCTGAGTTCGAGAAAGCCGACGCCCGGCCTCAGGAGTTCCATGTTGGTCCGGATGTGATCGAGCGCCTCGCGGTAGAGCTGCTTTTCGTAGGGGGTCGGCTCCTGGTCGCCGACCTTCCACGTCCGGCTGATGTCGGAGCAATAACCGTAGGGGCCGATGAGGTCGGTATCGAAGGCGAGGATGTCGCCGTCCTGGAGGATGCGCGGTCCCGCCTCCTGGAACCAGGGGTTGGTGCGCGGGCCGGACGCCAGGATGCGTGTTTCGATCCACTCGCCGCCGCGAATGTGGTTGCCGCGCTGCAGCTCGGCCCACATGTCGACCTCGGTGACGCCAGGCCTTATGACCGCCTTCATCTCCCACATGGCCGCCTCGCAGGCCGCCACCGCGCAGCGCAGCGCGTTGATCTCGTTGGCGTCCTTCACCGAGCGCGCATGTTCGGTCACCTCCTGACCATCCTTGATCTCGATGCCGAGCGCCTCGAGCGACTTTTCGCCCTGGTATTCCATCTTGTCCACGGCGAGCCGCCGGTTGCTGCCCCCGTGCGCACGCATCAGCGCATCGATCTCCTCGGCAAAGCGCATGGCATGCTCGACCACCCGGTCGCCGCTCTCGAAGTAGAAGAAGCTCGCCCCGTGCCTGATCTCGCGCACCAGCGGCAAATGGGCCGAAAGATGGTCGCAGTTGTGGAAATCCCAGAGCACGACATAGCCGTCGGCCGAGATGAAGGCCGCCCGGCACGGGTTGTGCGCGATCCAGAGCTGCATGTTGGTGGTGTCGGTGGCGTAGCGGATGTTCAAGGGATCGAAAAGCAGCAGACCCGCATAGTCGCGCCTGCGCAATTCGCCGACGAGCCGCGAGAGCCGGTAGCTGCGAAGCGCCTCGAGATTTGGCGGCGTTATGCCTCGGGCGGCCCATTCCGCGAAGGCAAGGTCGGTCGGCCCGATCTCGACCCGGTCGTTGTCGTTCGGCGAGCCATCCGGCAGCACGGCAGCGGCCGTGACGCGCCGTCGTGTCGGATCGATCTTGCGGTTGCTGATGGAAAAAGTGGAGTGAACCATGGCTCGGGCCCTCGCGAATAGCGTACGATGATGCTAGTCGCCGGTCGCGTGCCGTGCGTGTCCTTCTGCGACACGATGCGGTCCAGGGCGACGGTCGCCCGCCGTTGCCTCCGGATGCGGGTAGCGCGCCGGCCGGGCGAGCATGGAGATCTGGGTCATGGATGCCAGCCTGATCGTTTTCCTCGCCCTGGTCGCGCTGGTCGCGCTCTCCGGCGTCTTCTTTGCGCCCGGCGCCTGGTACGACAGCCTCTCCAAGCCGTCATGGACACCGCCCGGTTGGCTCTTCGGGCCCGCCTGGACGATCCTCTACATCATGATCGCCATCGCCGGCTGGCTGGTCTGGGCGGTCGCGCCCGTCTCCTCGGCCATGGCCTTCTGGGTGGCGCAGCTCATTTTCAATGCCGCCTGGTCGTGGCTCTTCTTCGGCCTCAAGCGCATGGACCTCGCGCTCGGCGACATCGCGTTCATGGTCGCGGCCATCGTCGGCTTCATCGGCACGGCATGGCCGGTCTCCGAGACCGCGGCATTGCTGTTCGTGCCGTATCTCCTTTGGGTGCTCTTTGCCGGCAGCCTCAACGCCAGCATCTGGATGCGCAACGCCCCCCGACGTCGCTGACGGACCACGGACCTCCCGATCATCACCCGTTCGCCGGTCGCCGCCCAGCGCAGCGCCCGCCCGATGCCGCGCGCCACCTGCAACCGCCGCGGAAACTCCATCGCACCACCATAAAATCATCGCGAAGCTACGGTGGGTTAATCGGGGGCTGATAGCGATGTTGGCGGTTGTCCGCCGAAAGCTCGGGTTCTTGTCATGCGTAGCCCCCTTGCAGCGCTCCTCGGTCCGTCGCGTGCCCGATCGGCCGCGCTTGCACTGCTGATCGCGGCTCCATTGAGCAGTGTGTCCGACGTGGCCATCGCCGAAATAGGCGACGTCAGTTCGCTGCCGCCGAGTGCCCGCTTCCGCGATGCCGTGAGCTTCGAGAAGGACGGCTGGGTCCCGCTCCTTTCGAACAACACCGTCTACCACTGCTCGGGATATGGCTGCCGGACGCGGCGCACCTTCACGTTCACCGCCAGTGACATCATCGAACTTGCGATCATCATGGCCGCCGCGCTCGATGAACCGAGCGCCGAGGCGGAACGCCAAGCCATCGCAACGGCCGTCGCCTGGATGGAGGCCCGCGTCGGCAGGTCCCTCGGCACCGACCGCGACATCGCGAGCATCGGCCTCATGACGGCCGGTGACCCCGGCCAACACGATTGTGTCGACGAGGCGCGCAACACCGCCGCCTATCTTGCCGTGCTTGGCTCGAACGGCCTCATCCGTCATCACGGACCGGGACAGATCGTCAACCGGGGTGGCCTGCTCTCGGGCGCCTTTCCGCATTACGGGGTGGTGATGCGGGAGGAGGGCTCACGGCGCTACTGGGCTGTCGACTCGGGCGTCGGCGGCAACGGCGCCAAGCCGCGCATCGAGCCGGCACGCCAGTGGTTCGCGCGCGGCAACACCAGCCTGCCGGCCCGTTTTCAATAGTCCCCTCGACACTCGACATATGCATTTTCCGCCTGAGTGGGGCGGTGAGGCATGCCATCGGCCGCCTTGCTGGCGCGCCCGAGGAGGCTCATCTGCTTTCCCACCCGGCTCTGGTCTCGGAATGCTGGTTCCGACGTTGCCGGCGAAAGTGCTGCTGACCGAGCGCGACGGTCGTTCGCGCGATCGCCAGGTGCGGCCCAGGCGGCCGCTCCCAGTTGGCGCAGTCGGACACAACGCATATGTTCGAGGCCCATGGTCTTGAAGTTTCGATCGCGGCCGCCTTCGCGACCGCCGCGATCTACGCCCTTGCCCGCCGAGCACTTCACCGTTCGGATTTGCCCGCGCTCCTCGGATCGGATGCCACCGCCATGGCGCTGGCGTTCCTGACCGTGGCCGCCATATCGGCGAACATGTCGTGGCTGACTTGGTCGATCGGTGACCTCATCGGTGACGGTTTCACGAGCTTCGTATTGGCATTCGCCGTTCACCTGGGGGCATTTGCCGTTGCACTCGCCACGATCAGGGCGACGCGAAGTGGTGGGCCGGAGTTGACCCGCGCGCGGCACGGCGACGGCGCCGTAGCGGCGGCAGGTGGCCCGGGATCGGCCCCGTCCAGAGAGGGCCTCTCGGCCGGCACGCCAACCGATCGAACAACCGACGGTGGCGGCCAGCCGCCGCGCCGCAAGGCGGCGTGAGGCAACACCGGCCTGCCACTCGGTGAGGCGATCGAACGTTCTTCGTGGGCCCGACTTACCGCGACGCCAATTGATCC
Organism: Hyphomicrobiales bacterium; assembly: GCA_016125495.1. Taxonomy (NCBI): domain Bacteria; kingdom Pseudomonadati; phylum Pseudomonadota; class Alphaproteobacteria; order Hyphomicrobiales; species Hyphomicrobiales bacterium. Next base: position 185,384 of record WGLQ01000008.1, read on the forward strand.
GACGTCGCGTATGGGCGTTCGGCACGCCCAACACGAGCCCTCACGCTACAGCCATTTGCAGACGCGTTGGCGACCGGCCGCCGAGCCACCTGTGCAGCGAAGTCGGCGACCGCACGGGTGGCGCCCTGTGACGGTTTGGCCCGTCGAGATCGCACCGCGGGGCCAGATCGTCAAACTGGCCTCGAGCGGATCGGCGGGGCAGCTGGCGCCATGCGCGCCGCCAGGTCCCATCGTCAATCCAAGCAATGTGCCGAAGAGAGCGGCGGCAATCAAATTCCGGTTCAAATTCCTGCGGATGTCGACAACCATCGATTGGCACCTTTGAAAACAAGGTTGGCACGACACCGACAACCGAGACCCAATAATACCCTATCGCCAATGCGATCCAGCCTTCGGATGATCGGCATCGCGATTTTTCATCTTGGACCCTGTCACAATCAAGAGGGCAGGCTCGCCGCTCCCGTGTCCACGCGCTGGTCCGCCGCGGGCGTTCAGCCATTGCCCGATACTTGCGGTCGCTTGCAGTGCGTGGCAGAACGACACCCGCCCAGCCGGTCCGCATTTCAGCATGCCGACCCGGGGCCTGCCGAAACCCCTTACCCGCTTCGTAGGCGGGAGTGAGAGAGGAGGGCGCCGCGAAACCATAAGCGGCCGCCGATCACCCATGCCAGATATCACCATCACCTTCCCCGACGGCAACTCCCGCAGCGTGCCGGCCGGTACGACCGGTGCCGCGCTCGCGGCCATGATCTCGAAATCGCTCGCCAAGAAGGCGGTCGCCATGACCGTCGACGGCGTCCTCGCCGATCTCGCCGATCCGATCGAAGCCAACGCAGCGATCAAGATCGTCACGCGCACCGACCCCGAGGCCCTCGAACTCATCCGCCACGACTGCGCGCACGTGCTCGCCGAAGCGGTACAGGAACTCTGGCCCGGCACCCAAGTGACCATCGGCCCGGTGATCGAGAACGGCTTTTATTACGACTTCGCGCGCGATGAACCATTCTCGCCGGCGGACTTCGTGGTGATCGAGGCGAAAATGCGCGAAATCATCAAGCGCAACGCGCCTTTCGCCAAGGAGGTCTGGTCACGCGCGAAAGCACGCAAGGTGTTCGCCGAAAAGGGGGAGGCCTACAAGGTCGAGCTGGTCGATGCGATCCCCGAGGACCAGGACCTCAAGATCTACAGCCAGGGCAGCTGGTTCGACCTCTGCCGGGGCCCGCACATGACCTCGACCGGTCAGATCGGCGATGCCTTCAAGCTGCAGCGCGTCGCGGGCGCCTATTGGCGCGGCGATGCCGCGAACGCCATGCTCCAGCGCATCTACGGCACCGCGTTCGCTTCCAAGGAGGACCTCGCGGCCCATCTCCACATGCTGGAGGAGGCTGAAAAGCGGGACCATCGCCGCCTCGGGCGCGAAATGGACCTCTACCACTTCCAGGACGAAGGCCCCGGCACCGTCTTCTGGCACGCCAAGGGCTGGACGCTCTTTCAGGCCCTCGTCGGCTACATGCGCCGGCGCCTCGCCGGCGACTACCAGGAAGTGAATGCCCCCCAGGTGCTCGACAAGTCGCTCTGGGAGACTTCGGGCCACTGGGGTTGGTATCAGGACAACATGTTCGCGGTGAAGTCGGCCTCCGCCTTCGAGAACCCGCGCGACGAGGAGCGCGACCAGCGCGTGTTCGCCCTCAAACCGATGAACTGCCCCGGCCACGTGCAGCTCTTCAAGTTCGGCCTCAAGAGCTACCGCGACCTGCCGGTGCGGCTCGCCGAGTTCGGCGTCGTGCACCGCTACGAAGCCTCCGGCGCCCTGCACGGCCTCATGCGCGTTCGTGCCTTCACCCAGGACGATGCCCACGTCTTCTGCACCGAGGCCCAGCTCGAGGCCGAGGTGCTGAAGATCAACGACCTCATGATGTCGGTCTATGAGGATTTCGGCTTCGGCGAGGTGGTGGTCAAGCTCGCGACGCGGCCGGAAAAGCGTGTCGGCACGGACGCCATGTGGGACCACGCCGAGGCGATCCTGCGCAAGGTGCTCGCGCGCATGGCCGAGGCCTCCGGAGGGCGCATCAAGACAGGCATCAACGAGGGCGAAGGCACCTTCTACGGGCCGAAATTCGAGTATACGCTCCGCGATGCCATCGGCCGCGAGTGGCAGTGCGGAACGACGCAGGTCGATTTCAATCTCCCCGAACGCTTCGGCATCTTCTACGTCGATGCGAACGGGGAAAAGAAACAGCCGGTGATGATCCACCGCGCGATCTGCGGCTCCCTCGAGCGCTTCCTCGGCATCCTGATCGAGAGCACCGGCGGCAGCCTGCCGCTCTGGCTCGCGCCCGTGCAGGCGGTCGTTGCGACCATCGTATCGGACGCGGATGATTATGCGCGTGAGGTCGCAGGCGAATTGCGTGCCGCCGGCCTCAGGGTCGAGACGGACCTCAGGAACGAAAAGATCAACTACAAGGTGCGCGAGCACTCCCTCGCCAAAGTGCCGGTGCTGCTCGTTGCCGGCAAGCGCGAGGCTGAAGAGCGCACGCTCTCGATCCGTCGGCTCGGCTCGCGCGACCAGGAAAGCGCTTCGCTCGAAGATGTCGTCGCCATGCTGACGGGCGAGGCAACGCCTCCCGACGTCGCGCGCACCCGGGCCGCACGCAAGGCCGCGGAGTGACACCCCGGCAGGGCGGTCGCGCCGGCTGAACCGACCGGCAGCGACCGTCCTTCGGCATGCACGGAGGGATCGCCGGATGCTCGTCCTGCTGTTCGAGGTGGTGCCGCATCCCGGCCACGAGGAGCATTACCTCGAGCGGGCGGCGCAGCTTCGCCCCCGTCTCGCCGCGCACCCTGGCCTGCTCTTCCTCGAGCGCTATCGCTCGCTCCGCGAGTCGGCGCGCATCCTCTCCCACCAACTCTGGGCAACCGAGCAGGACCTCGCGGCCTGGCGAGCCGACGGCCCCCACCGGAGAGCCCAGAGCGACGGCCGGAACGTGCACTTCGCGGACTACCGCATCCGTGTCGCAACCGTTCTGGCGCGCCAGTCCGTTTCGCCGCTCCCCGGCACCGGTGAGGCAAGCGGTGGCTCGGCGGATGTCGGTGAAAACGGCGGGCCCGCGCCGGCGCGCCTCCTCCTCGTGCTCGCCAGCGAGCACGGCACTCCCGACGCGGACGCCGAGGGCGATCACTACCGCAGCATCTATGAAACGCGACGCCACGTCACGATCCGTTCAGTGGCAGGTTTCAGGGATGGAAACGAAGGGCTGGTGCGGCACATGCGGTCCGAGGGGGCCACTGCCGCCATGCTCTGCCGCGTCGAGCGCGACTATGGCCTCCACGAGCGCCGCGAGGCGCCCCAGACTTTCCCGCCGCCGGTTGGCGCCGGCTAGTCAGCCGATCCCGGCGTCTTGCGAGGCCCGCGCTTTGCCGCCCGCTTCGAGGACTGGCCCGCGGCCTCGGTCTTGGCCTTTTTGGCAGGCTTGCGGGCGGCGAGCGCGAGCGACAGAGACCGCCCGGCCCAAAGCCGCATCTCGTCGGCGTCCTCGAACAGCCGCTCGGGGCACCGCCAATAGCTCATTTGCGTCGTGCGCCCGCCGCCTTCGTAAGTGAACGGCTCCGACCCTTCGGCCGCGAAGTTCGGCGCCAGTGTTTCGTCCGCCTTGAGGTAGAGCGTGTCGTAGGCGATCAGCGCGAACATCACATCGCCCGAGAAGATTCCCGCCCCCCCGAACATCGCACGCGCGCGGACCGGGCCGACGACAGCGAGCTGCTCGAGCACGAACTCGCGAAATCCAGGATCGACCGCCATTTCCTTCTCCATGCCGACAGGCGCCGCAGCAGGTCGGCACTACGCCCCTTTCGTGAGCCGGCGTTCGAGGAGCGGCAACATGCGCCCCGGAATCGAGCCCGAAGGCGTCATTCCGACCTGCACGCATCCCATGCGCCGGTAGAAGCCGACAGCGTTGGGATCCGCCTCGACGTCGATGACCTCGAGGCCCCGTGCTGCCACCTGCTCCTCCAGTCTGGTCCAGAGCGCGCGACCAATACCGCGACCACTGGCCGCAGGATCGACGAACATCGCAGTGACATTGGCGCGACCGTGCACAATCTCAAAGCCGGCGAAGCCCGCGATCATCGCGCCCTCGCCAACTCCTCCCACCTCCGCGACCCACGTGTCGCTGGAGGCCAGCACGCGGGCATCGACCGTCAGCTCGACTCTGCATGCCTCCATGAAGGCAGCATCGTAGCCGTGCGACGCCTTCGAGGCCATGGCGAGCCTCGTCAGGACCTCGCAATCGGCGACGCAGGCACGTCGCAATCGCAGACCAGGATCGGTGCGGGCGACGACCACCTGCGTTCAGCTCCTGGCAGGCGCCTCGTAGCCGCCGAGCGCCGCGCCATCCGCCGGCCTGATCTCGACCGAGATGCCGCAGCCGCAAGCGCTGGTCTGGTTCGGATTGTTGAACACGAAACCGGAGGAGAGCATGTCCTCCTTGAAATCCATCTCGGTGCCGAGGAGGAAGAGAATGGCCTTCGGATCGATCAGGAGGCGCACCCCCTGGTCTTCCACGATCTCGTCGCCGGGTGCCGGCGCGCCGGCATACTCCATGGTATATTCCATCCCGGCGCAACCGCCCTTGACGACGCCGATCCGAACGCCGAAGACCTCGTTCTCGGACTGCTCCATGATCTCGCGCATCCGCTCGGCGGCGGCCGCGGTCAGCGTCATGACTTTCGGGCGGGGGCGTTTCGTGCTCATGCTGGCTCCACTTGGTATCGAACAGCGCGACAAGCAACACCGGCGCTCATGTTACACCGCTTCGCGGCCGCAAGCACGTAAAGCGATCCTGCGGCCTCCCGGGAGCCCGCGGCAACCTCAGAAGTAGTTGAGCGCAAGACGTGCCTCGTCCGACATCCGGCTCGGGTCCCATGGCGGATCGAACGTCAATTTGACATCGACGCCCTGCACTCCGGGGATCGGAGAGACCGCATTTTCCACCCAGACCGGCATCTCGCCCGCCACCGGGCAACCCGGCGCCGTCAGCGTCATGTCGATGGCGACGCGTCGCTCGTCGCTGACGTCCACACGATAGATGAGGCCGAGTTCGTAGATGTCGACGGGGATCTCCGGATCGTAGACCGTCTTCAGCGCCGTGACGATGTCGGCCGTGAGTTGATCGAGTTCCTCCCTCGAAAGGGCGCTTCCCGGCACCGGCGTTCCGCCTTCCCCGACAGTCGGGGGATGCGCGCGATCGCCTTGCGCGTCCGTCCCGCCACTCGCGACGGGCGTCTCGTGCCGCGGGCCTTCCTCGACCATCTCGTCGTTGTGCGTTGTCATAGCCTCGGTCTTCTCCATGGCCCCTCTCCCGGCGCCAAGCCCATCCCCGCCATCGCGGCTCAGGCGAAAAATCCATGTGCCTTCTTCAAGGCATCGGCAAGCATATCGACTTCGTCCCGCGTGTTGTACATCGCGAACGAGGCGCGGCAGGTCGCGCTGACGCCAAGCCGCTCCATCAATGGCTGCGCGCAGTGGTGACCGGCGCGGATCGCCACCCCGGAGCGGTCGATGATCGTGCTGACGTCGTGCGGATGCAGGCCGGCCATGCTGAACGAAACGATGCTCCCCTTGCCGGGGGCCGTGCCGTGGATCGTGACGAAGTCGAGTTCCTCGAGCCGCGCGTGCGCGTGGGCGACGAGGTCCGCCTCGTGCGCTGCCACCGCCTCGCGGCCGCTGGCGAGGACGAAATCCACGGCTGCCCCGAGCCCGATGGCCTGCACGATCGGTGGCGTGCCGGCCTCGAAGCGGTGCGGCAGGCCGGCATAAGTGACCCGGTCGGTGCCGACGTGCTCGATCATTTCCCCGCCCCCGAGGAAGGGCGGCATCACCTCCATCAGCTCCGCCCGCCCCCAGAGCACGCCGATCCCCGTCGGGCCGTAGAGCTTGTGACCCGTCATGACGTAGAAGTCGCAGCCGAGATCCTGGACATCGACGTCGAGATGCACCGCACCCTGGCTGCCGTCGACGAGCACCGGGATGCCGCGCGCATGGGCGATGCGACAGATCTCCTTGATCGGGGTCACGGTGCCGAGCACGTTGGACATGTGCGTGATCGCAACGAGCTTCGTCCTGTCGCAGAGCAGGCGCTCGAAATCCTCCATGAGGAACGAACCGTCGTCGGCGATCTGCGCCCACTTGAGGCGTGCGCCCTGACGCTCCCTGAGAAAGTGCCAGGGGACGATATTGGAATGGTGCTCCATGATCGAGAGGACGACGACGTCATCCGCGCCGACGTTGGCGCGTCCATAGCTCTGGGCGACGAGATTGATCGCCTCCGTCGCGCTCTTGGTGAAGATCACCTCCTCGTTGCGCCGCGCGTTGGTGAAGCCCGCCACCTTCTCGCGTGCGTCCTCATATTGCTGGGTTGCCAGGTTGGAGAGGAAATGGAGACCCCGATGAACGTTGGCATAGGCGGCGACGTGCACCTGCTCCATGGCATCGAGCACGACCCGCGGCTTCTGCGCGGAGGCGCCATTGTCGAGGTAGACGAGCGGTTTGCCGTGCACCTGGCGGCTCAGGATCGGAAATTGCGCGCGCACCAGCTCGACGTCGTAGCCGGCTTGCACGCTCGCCATTCTCTTTGCCTCGGCGCCTGCCATGATCCGCTCCTTGCCCCTGCGATCCCGTATTCCTCGAGCCCGGCGTCTAGGCCGATCGGCCTCGGGTCTGTCCCTCCGCGAGCCATCCGCGGGTAATGTCCGCCATCACCTCGCGCAGCTCCGGCTCCTCGACCTCGTCGAGCGCTTCGCCCGCGAACGCCTCGATCAACAGCGCCTTGGCCGCGACCTCCGGAACGCCACGCGCACGCAGATAGAAAAGCATGTTCTCGTCGAGTTGCCCCGACGTCGCCCCGTGGCCGCAAGCGACATCGTCCGCGAAAATCTCCAGCTCCGGCTTGGCGTCGAACTCCGCTGTCTCCGAGAGCAGCAGCGCCTGACTCATCTGCCTGCCGTCGGTCTTCTGGGCCTCCGGCCGCACGGTGATCTTGCCCTGGAACACAGCGCGTGCCTCGTCATCGAGCACAGCCTTGAAAAGCTCCCGGCTCTCGCAAGCGGGTGCCACATGATCGACGACCAGTGTCGAATCGCAGTGCTGGCTGGCACGCTGCATCATGACGCCGTTGAGGTGCGCCAGCGCAAGTTCGCCGGAGAATTTCAGGTAGACCTGGTTGCGTGTCAGTTTACCGCCGCGCGTCAGTTGCGTTGCGACATAACGGGACATGCGGGCGAGTTCCACGGACCACGTCGAGAGGTGTGTCGTCGCCTCCCCCTTGCTCAGCAGTTTGACGTGATCCAGCCGGCCGCCCTCCGCGACCGTCACCACGCTCGCGCAGTTCACCTGCCGGGCGCCACCGCTCATTGCGAAATGGCTCTCGACGACGAGAGCGCTAGCGCCGGCCGCGACGCGGATGACGTTGCGCGTCGTCACAGCGCCCGGGGCCGCGGCCTCGTGCAGGTGCACGATGTGCACGATCCGTCGCTCCGTCCCATCGATCTCCACGACGACGCCATCGCTTGCGAACGCCTCGTTCAGCGCCGCCACGACGTCACTCTCCGGCACCCCCGGAATGCGCCCGAAGTCGGCGGCTCCCGCGCCGGCGAGGACCTCGGCGAGCGGGCGGACCGAAACGCCATCCCCCTCCTGCGCGGCGCTCGAGAGGTTCGGTTCGAAGCGCCCGTCGACCACGACCAGGCGTGCGGCCGCGAGGCCGGCCAAGGGGCCGAGTGCCTCCTCGAGTGCTCCCATCCCGATGGCCGTTCCGCCGATGCCGGCAACAAGAGGTTCGTACGCCTCCGTCACATGCGCACGAAGATCGGTATATTTCCATTCCTCGTTCCGCCTGCCGGGCAATCCGTGCGCCTGGAAACGGGCTATTCCGTTCGCACGCGCCTTCGCCACGTCGCGATTGCCGGCGAGCCTTTCGGCCGCCGCCGCGAAGTGGTCACCGAGCGCCGTCTCGGCCCGCGTTCTGATCACGTCCACTCTCATTGCCGTCCCCACTTGCGCATCAGGCCGCCGGCTGCACGTAGTCGGCGTAGCCCTGCGCCTCGAGCTCGAGCGCGAGTTCGCGCCCCCCGCTCTTGACGATCCGCCCGCCCGAGAGCACGTGCACCCGGTCAGGAACGATATAGTTGAGGAGCCGCTGGTAGTGCGTGATCACCAGCACCGAGCGCTCCGGACCGCGCAGCGCGTTGACGCCCTCCGAGACGATCCTGACAGCGTCGATGTCGAGCCCAGAGTCGGTCTCGTCCAGAATGCAGCAGGTCGGCTCCAGAACGGCCATCTGCAGGATCTCGAGGCGCTTCTTTTCTCCGCCCGAGAAGCCGACATTGAGCGGCCGCTTCAGCATCTCCTGAGTGACGTTGAGCTTTTCGGCCTTCGCGCGCACCAGCCGCATGAAATCGGCAACGGACACCTCGTCCTCTCCACGCGCCTTGCGCACAGCGTTGAGCGCGGTGCGCAGGAACGTCAGCGTCGCGACGCCCGGGATTTCGACCGGATACTGGAAGGCAAGGAAGAGCCCGGCCGCGGCGCGCTCGTCCGGCCCCATCTCGAGGACGCTCTCGCCGTTCCAGAGAATATCACCTCCGGTGACCTCGTAATCCTCCTTTCCGGCGATGACGTAGCCCAGCGTCGACTTGCCCGAGCCGTTCGGCCCCATGATGGCGTGGACCTCTCCGGTCGGCACGACGAGGTCGAGCCCCTTGAGGATCGGCTTATCCTCTTCAGCGAGCCTGACGTGTAAATTCCTGATTTCCAGCATATTCCACCCTGCCAACTTGACTCTCACCGTCGCCCGCCGGACGCCGACCGCACCACACACTGGCGGTGCCATTGATTCCCATCGAAGTCGCCGGGTCGCATTTGCTCTCCGGGCGACTTCCATCCTCCGTTGCAGTCTACTCCTTGCCTTGCATGAGCACGGCGATGCCGGTCAGCAGCGCCACGTCGACCACCGCCACGCCCCAGACGACGAGCGCAACCGTTGTTGCCCAATCCGGCAATTCGATCCCGAGCGGCTCGGCCATGAAGACGCCTGCGAGCGCCAGCGTCGCAAGGATCGCAAAGGCCCGCACGAAGGGTAGGAATTTGACCATCCTGCCCGCCGCCACCTCGGCTTTCTCGACCGTCTCCGGCATGTCGGTCACTCCGTCACTTCGCTCGGCGCCGCCCCATGCGCACGCCAGGGGCCGTCCGTCCTCCTCCGAACGAATGCAATGAAGCCAAGCGTTGCCCCCGTCATGAAGATGGCGAACAGTACGAATCCCAGCAGCGGCGGCAAGGTTGCGAACAACACCAACGTCACCACAGCGCATATGGCAGGAAACGCGATGATCGCCACCCAGCCTTGCCAGGTCTTCGGCGCGGCGCCGTAGCCATTGCGCCGCGGCTTGAACCAATACACTGCGCTCTTCGTCGTCATCCAACGCTCCCCTCGAGCGAGATGCCGATGAGGCGCTGCGTCTCGGCCATGAACTCCATCGGCAACTGCTGGATCACCTCGCGGGCAAAGCCGTTGACGATGAGGGCGATCGCCTCCTCCTCGCCGAGCCCGCGCGAGAGACAGTAAAAGAGTTGCTCGTCGGAAATCTTCGAGGTCGTCGCCTCGTGCTCGAAATGCGCGGTCGCGTTCTTGGCCTCGATGTAGGGGACGGTGTGGGCGCCGCAGCGGTTCCCGATGAGGAGGGAATCGCACTGCGTGAAGTTGCGCGCGTTCGACGCCTTCCTGTGGGCCGAGACGAGGCCCCGGTAGGTGTTGGACGAGCGTCCCGCCGAAATGCCCTTCGAGATGATACGGCTCGAGGTGTCGCGGCCGAGATGGATCATCTTGGTGCCGCTGTCGACCTGCTGGCGCCCGTTCGAGATGGCGATGGAATAGAATTCCCCGCGCGAGCCGTCGCCGCGCAGGATGCAGCTCGGATACTTCCAGGTGATCGCCGAGCCGGTTTCGACCTGGGTCCAGGAGATCTTGGAATTCCGGCCCCGGCAGTCGCCGCGCTTCGTGACGAAGTTGTAGACGCCGCCCTTGCCTTCCGCGTCCCCCGGATACCAGTTCTGCACCGTCGAGTATTTGATCTCCGCATCATCCAGCGCGATGAGTTCGACGACCGCTGCATGCAGCTGGTTCTCGTCGCGCATCGGCGCCGTGCAGCCTTCGAGGTAGGAAACGTAGGAGCCCTTGTCGGCGATGATGAGGGTGCGCTCGAACTGGCCGGTCTTGGTCTCGTTGATGCGGAAGTAGGTCGACAATTCCATCGGGCAGCGCACGCCCTCGGGGATGTAGACGAAAGAGCCGTCGGAAAAGACCGCCGAGTTGAGCGCGGCAAAGAAGTTGTCCGACTTCGGCACCACGGAGCCGAGGTACTTCCTGACGAGTTCGGGATGCTCTCGCACCGCCTCCGAGATCGGGCAGAAGATGACGCCTGCCTTGCGCAACTCCTCCTTGAACGTGGTGACCACGGAGACGCTGTCGAAGACGGCATCGACGGCGACCCGCGCGCCCTCGACGCCCGCCAGAACCTCCTGCTCACGCAGCGGAATGCCGAGCTTTTCATAGGTGCGCAGCAGTTCGGGATCGACCTCTTCGAGACTCTTCGGTCCCTCGGTCGACTTCGGCGCCGAATAATAGTGCAGGTCCTGATAGTCGATCGGCGGATAGTCGACGCGGGCCCACTGGGGCTCGGTCATGGTCTTCCAGCGCTCGAAGGCATCGAGCCGCCAGGCCAGCATCCACTCCGGCTCGTCCTTCTTGGCGGAGATGTAGCGAACGATCTCCTCGTCGAGGCCCTTGGGGGCCTTGACCGACTCGATGTCCGTCGAGAAGCCGTACTTGTACTTGTCGACGTCGATTTCCTTGACGTGCTCGATCGTCTCGCGAACAGCTGGCATTACGTTTCACTCCGCTCATTCCGTCGCCGTCCGACCATGCGGCCGGCACCCGGACCGTCAGGCAAGACTTTTCGCCCGCACCGACATCCTGACCATCACCTTCTCGAGCGCTTCGGCAAACCGCTCCAGTTCCTGCGTCTCCGTTGCCGGACCGCTGGAGACACGAATGGCTCCCCGCGCGGCATCGCCGCCCAATCCCATCGCCTCGAGCACGTGCGAGCCACCGACCTTGCCCGAGGAACACGCCGCCCCCGCGCCGATGGAAACGCCCGCAAGGTCGAGCGCGATCACCACCGTCTCGGCCCGTGCGCCGGCCAGAATCATGCAACTCGTGTTGCAGAGCCTTTCAGCTCCCTGGCCCGCGATGCCGAGGCCGCCGATGGTGCCCGCGAGCCGGCGCTCGAGGGCATCGCGCATCGTCGTCGCCCGCGCCGTCCAGCCCGTCCCGAGGCGCCGCCGCGCCAACTCGGCCGCCGCCGCGAAACCTGCGATCGCCGGCACATTTTCCGTCCCGCCCCGTCGCCCCCGCTCCTGACCACCGCCCGGAACGAGCGCATCGATTTCATCGCCCCGCGCCTGCCTGACGACCAGAGCTCCAGTCCCCATCGGCCCGCCGAGCTTGTGGCCAGAGATCACCACGGCATCGACGTCGAGCGCGGCCATATCGACGGCCATCCGCCCGCAGGCTTGCGTGGCGTCGCACAGCACGAACGCCTCGGGCGCAATCCGCCGCACCTCGCGAACGGCCGGACCGACCGGCTGGATCACACCCGTCTCGTTGTTCGCCGCCATGAGCGCAACCAGAGGCGGACCCGCATTCTCCTCCATCGCCCGTTCGACGGCCCGCGACAGCGACACGCCAGCGACGACGCCTTGCCTGTCGCAGGCGGCAACTTGCACACCGCGCCCCCGCCGGGTGGCCGCCGCATGCACCGCCGGATGCTCGATCGCCGAAACGACCGCGGCCCCTTCGCCCCGCCAGCCGAGCACGGCCGCCGCGATCGCCTCGCTCGCCCCGCTCGTGAAGGTGAGGCCCCCGGCCGGTGCGCCGACCAGTTGCGCGACCACGTCCCGTGCCTCCTCGACGAGCGCCCGGCCACGCCGACCTTCGGCATGGACCGACGACGGATTGCCCGCCGTCCCGAGTGCCTCGATCATCGCCACCCGCGCTTCCTCTTCGAGGGGCGCACTGGCGTTGTGGTCGAGGTATGTCCGCGCACGACCACTCATTCTGCCGCCAAGCCCCCGGTGATTTCCGGCGCCCGGCCCGGTAGGTCCAAGGCGGATTGGCTGTCCGAGCGGACATGCGACCGGTCGGCCCGCAGATGCTCGGGGATCCCTTTGATCACGTCCTCGAGCGTCACCTTGGCGAGGAACGAATTGATGTGCTCACCGAGCACGTGCCAAAGCTCGTGCGTCAGGCAACGCTCGCCCATCACGCACCCCGCCGCCTCCTGGCTGGCACAGCGCGTCATCTCGAACGGCTCGCCCGCGGCCGCCATGATCTCGCCGATGGTGATCGCACCCGCCGGGCGCGCGAGCCGATAGCCGCCGAGCCGTCCGCGGGCGCTTTCCACGAGACCTGCCCGCCGAAGGGCACCGAAGAGCTGCTCGAGATAAGCTGTCGAGATCTTCTGGCGCTCGGCCACGGCCGATATCGCGAGGGCCGCGCCTCCGCCATGCGCCGCGAGATCCGCCAGCGCCATGACGGCATAGCGTCCGCGTGTGTTCAACTCCATCGGGTCGAGCCTTCCCGTAACGATCACACCGCTCAAAAGTTTGGATTTCGGATGCGCCCACGTGCTAGAGGACTGTCACGCCGGACACCCGTACTTTGAAGTCGATCCAAACAAGACTGATATAGAAATCCCGACTTGGGCAGTCAACTATTTCTGGTGCCGAATTTGCAGGCCCCGGGGTCGAGTTCGGTATGTGGTCGGCGATAGGGGCAGCGACCGGGTGCATCGGTGCCCCGACGCGCGCCGTACCGCAGCCGCGCACGATCGCGGCGGCGGCATCCGGTGCGGTTCACCAATGTGATCGACGAGAGCGGCGACCGACCCGCCACCAGCGCCCGACCGCGACGGCCAAGTCCTTGGTCCGAAAACAGATAGTGAGACAATGCCCGAAGTCATCATCAACGGACCGGCCGGACGCATCGAGGCCCGCTACCACCACAACCCGAACAGTGATTCCCCGATCGCGGTGATCCTGCACCCACACCCGCAGTTCGGCGGGACGATGAACAACCCCATCGTCTACCAGCTCTACTACACCTTCGTGAACCGCGGATTCTCGGTGCTTCGCTTCAATTTCCGGGGCGTCGGTCGCAGCCAGGGCCTGTTCGACAACGGCCCGGGAGAGCTGTCCGACGCCGCCGCCGCGCTCGATTGGGTGCAGGGCTTCAACCCCGAGGCGCCGTTCTGCTGGATCGCTGGCGTTTCGTTCGGCTCCTGGATCGCCATGCAGCTCTTGATGCGGCGGCCAGAGATCCACGGCTTCGTCACCGTCGCCGCCCAGCCCGACCTCTACGACTTCACATTCCTCGCTCCGTGTCCCGCCTCGGGCCTGATGATCTCGGGCGAGTACGACCGCGTCGCGCCGACGTCGGCCATCAACGACATGCTCGCCAAGGTCAAGACGCAGAAGGGCATCAAGATCGAGCACACCGTCATTCCCTCGGCGAACCACTTCTTCGAGGAGCAGATGACGGAGCTGATGCGCATCGCCAATACCTATCTCGACATGCGCCTGACGACGCCGCCCCGTCCGGCACGAATCGCCGCGCCGATCGAGGATGCGGTCGACGAAGAGCCGCTCGAAGAGGTCATGGACGACGGCGAGGACGACTGAGACGACCGCCGGACGTGGGCGCGGCGACGCCGGTCGTCCCAGGAAAGGAGAGCGGCAGGCCCCTGAGGCTCCGCACCGCGAGGTAGGCGAAGGCCTCCGCCTCCATGTGCTCGCCGGACCAGCCCAATCGCTCGACCGGTTCCACGGGAACGGCAAGACGATCGGCAAGCCAGCGCATGAGGGTCGGATTCGAGGCACCACCGCCGCAGACCAGCCAGCGCGCCGGGGCCGTCGGAAAGTGATCGCGCGCGGCCGCGACCGCCTCGACGGTGAAAGCCGTCAAGAGCGCGGCGTCGTCTTCGAGCGCATGGGCCCGGTCGGCGCCGCCCGCCCGCCCGCGCGTTTCGAGCACCTGCTCGACCCAGCCGTGGAACGCTTGACGATCCAGCGATTTGGGTGCCGGCGAAGCAAAATAGGGGTGCGACATCAGCGCGGCGAGCTGACCACGGGCCAATTGCCCGCGCGCTGCGGCTTGGCCGTCCCGGTCACACGGCTCGCCCGCCACCCGCCGCATGTGATCATCGATCAGCGCATTGCCCGGGCCGGTATCGAAGGCGATCAACTCGTCGCCGGGGCCAATCCATGTCACGTTGGCGACACCGCCGATGTTGAGGATCGCGACCGGCGCCTCGAGGCCGGCGCTCGCGGTCAGCGCCCGGTGGTAGACGGGCACCAGCGGTGCGCCCTGTCCCCCATTTGCCATGTCATTCGAGCGAAAGTCGTCGATCACGGGCACCCCGATGAGATCGGCGAGCATGGCGCCGTCCCCGATCTGTAGCGTGAAGCCGCGATCCGGCCGGTGCAGAATGGTTTGGCCGTGGAAGCCGACGACCTCGATGCCGAGCCGCGCGAGGCCGCATTCATGGGACTGCGGCGGCGTGGCCGAAGCCGCGAGCAGCGCGCTTTCAGCCACCCAATGGGCTCGTGTCACCGCCCGTGCGGCCTCCTCGACCACGGTGAGCGTGCGTACCTGCGGTCCTTCGGCCCCGGCCACCTCGGCCATCGCACGCCTGATGAGAGCACGCGCCGGCTCGTCGAGCGGAATGGAGGCCGCCAGCTCCGGCATCCGCCGAACGACGGCCTCGCCGTCGGTCTCGATCACCGCCACGTCGACGGCATCCATCGAGGTTCCGCACATGAGCCCGGCCGCTTTCAGCAATTCGCCCATGCATCCTCCCGTTCGCGCCCGCGTGCCGTGCCGTCCCGGCTCGCAACGGTTGTCCATCGCTGCTAGAGGTGTGGCGCGCCCTCGTCGCGCGATCAGACAACAGCGGCAGGCTTAGGACAATGGCGAGCTTCAAATCGGAGTTCCTCCGGGTCGTCTCGGAACGCGGCTTCATTCACCAGATATCCAATCCCGAAGGACTAGATGCGGCCCTCGCCGAGGGACCCGTCACCGCCTACATCGGCTTCGATTGTACCGCACCGAGCCTGCACGCCGGCTCGCTGCTGCCGATCATGATGCTGCACTGGTTCCAGCAGACCGGGCATCGCCCGATCGCCCTGATGGGCGGCGGCACGACGCGGGTCGGCGACCCGTCCGGCAAGGACCAGAGCCGGCAACTCCTCACCCCCGAGCAGATCGACGACAACAAGGGCGGCATCCGCAAGGTCTTCGATAAATTCCTTTCCTTCGGCAACGGCCCGCGCGACGCCCTGATGATGGACAACGCCGACTGGCTGCTCACACTCAACTACATCGATTTCCTGCGCGAGGTCGGCGCCCACATCTCGGTCAACGAGATGATCAAGCGCGACAGCATCGCCCAGCGTCTCGAGCGCGAGCACCATCTCTCGTTCCTCGAGTTCAACTACATGGTGCTGCAGGCCTACGACTTCGTGGAGCTTTTCAGGCGCACCGGCTGCCGTCTGCAGATGGGCGGCTCGGACCAGTGGGGCAACATCGTCGCCGGCACCGACCTCGGCAGGCGCATCGCGGGCGCCGACCTCTTTGCCCTGACGACGCCGCTGCTGACCACCTCATCGGGCGCAAAAATGGGCAAGACGGCCGCTGGCGCCGTCTGGCTCGATGCCGCGCTGCTCTCGCCCTACGACTACTGGCAGTACTGGCGCAACACCGAGGACGCCGACGTCGCCCGCTTCCTCAAGCTCTTCACGACATTGCCGATGGACGAGATCGCCCGCCTCGGCGCCCTCGAGGGAGCGGAAATCAACGAGGCCAAGAAGGTGCTCGCGAACGAGGCGACCGGCCTCCTGCACGGCAAGGCCGCGGCAACCGACGCCGCCGAAACGGCGCGCCAGACCTTCGTGGAGGGCGCGCTGGCCGCAGGACTGCCGACGGTCACGCTTTCCCGCGCCGAGCTTGCCGGCGGGATCGGTGTGCTCGCGGCGTTCGTGAAATCGGGCCTTGCCGCTTCCAATGGAGAAGCCCGTCGCCACGTCCAGGGCGGCGGCGCCCGCCTCAACGATGCCCCCGTGACCGACGAGCGCGCGACGGTCACGCTCGCCGATCTCGGACCGGAAGGCGCGATCAAGCTGTCGATCGGCAAGAAGAAGCACGTGCTCCTGAAGCCGGCGGACTGAGCGCCGGGTTCGCGGGCAACGGGCGGCCCGCCGGCTGTTCGGCGGCTGCCCGTCGCATTCGACGCCCCCGTCAGGTGTGGATCACCCGGCCGTAGGCATCGAGCACGCTCTCGTGCATCATCTCCGAGAGCGTCGGGTGCGGGAAGACCGTGTGCATCAGGTCCTCTTCCGTCGTCTCGAGATTCATGGCGACGACGAAGCCCTGAATGAGTTCCGTGACTTCCGCGCCGACCATGTGCGCGCCGAGGAGTTCGCCAGTGGCGGCATCGAACACCGTCTTGACGAGGCCGTCCGGCTCGCCGAGCGCGATCGCTTTGCCGTTACCAACGAACGGAAAGCGCCCGACCTTGACCTCGCGCCCCGCCGCCTTGGCTTTCGCCTCCGTCAAGCCGACGGACGCGATCTGCGGATGGCAGTAGGTGCAGCCCGGGATTTTATTCTTGTCCATCGGATGGGCATGGAGCCCGGCGATCGCCTCGACGCAGATGACGCCCTCGTGCTCGGCCTTGTGCGCCAGCATCGGCGGACCCGCGACATCGCCGATCGCATGGATCCCGGGAACATTCGTGCGCCCGAGACCGTCGGTCACGATCGTGCCACGCTCCATCGCAACGCCGAGCGCTTCGAGGCCGAGCCACTCGACATTGCCGACGACACCGACCGCCGAGATCAGCCGCTCGGCGGTGATCGTCTCGCTCTTGCCACCGCCGAGATCGACGCTGGCGACAATGCCCCCCGCGCCCTTGGAAACACCCGTCACTTTCGCTCCCGACAGGATGCGCATGCCTTGCTTTTCGAAGCGCTTCCTGGCGAGCGCGGCGATCTCGGCATCCTCGACGGGCAGGATCTGCTCCATGAGTTCGATCACCGTCACTTCGGCACCCATGGTGCGATAAAAGGAGGCGAATTCGATGCCGATCGCGCCCGAACCCATGACGATGAGCGACTTCGGCATCGCCTTCGGCACCATTGCCTCGAAATAGGTCCAGATGCGATCGCCGTCGGGCTCGATGCCGGGGATGATGCGCGGGCGTGCGCCGGTCGCAACGATGATGTTCTTGGCCTGGTAGGTGCCGTGCCCGAGCGTTCCCTTGGGCGCCGGGTTCTGCGGCTCCATCGCCTTCTTGGTGGGCGCGTCAACGACGACCTCGCCCGGTTTCGTGATCCGCGCCTCGCCCCAGATGACGGCGACCTTGTTCTTCTTGAGGAGGAAGCCGACGCCGCCGTTGAGCTGCTTGGAGACACCGCGCGAGCGGGCGACGACCTTGTCCGCCTCGAACGTCATGCGCCCTTCGAGCTTGAGGCCGTAGGCCTCGGCGTGCTGGGCATAGTGGTAGATTTCCGCCGTCCGCAACAGCGCCTTGGTCGGGATGCAGCCCCAGTTGAGGCAGATGCCGCCGAGGTGCTCGCGCTCGACGACGGCCGTCTTGAGGCCGAGCTGGGCCGCGCGGATCGCCGCGACATAGCCTCCCGGCCCCCCGCCGATGATGATGACGTCGAATGCGTTGTCGGTCATTGCAATTCCATCAGGTTGGGGTGGGCTCGCGAGGCGTAAATGGCGGGCGCGGTCCTACGCCAGCATCCGCACCGGATCCTCGATGTAGGCCTTGAAGGCACCGAGCAGTTCGGCACCGAGCGCGCCATCGACCACACGGTGATCGCACGAGAGCGTGCAGCTCATCATGGTTGCAACCTTGGGCTGGCCACCGACCGCGATGATCCGCTCCTCGCCCGCCCCGACCGCGAGGATCGTCGCATGCGGCGGGTTGATGACGGCATCGAAGCGCTTGATGCCGAACATGCCGAGGTTCGAGATCGAGGTCGTTCCGCCCTGGTACTCGTGCGGCTTCAGCTTGCGGTCGCGGGCGCGGCCCGCGAGGTCCTTCATCTCGTTGGAAATCTCCGAAAGGGACTTCAAATCGGCGTGACGGATGAGCGGCGTGAAGAGCCCGCCCTCGACCGCAACCGCCACCCCGACGTCGGCGCGCGTGTGCCGCAGCATGCCTTTTTCCGTCCACGTCGCGTTGGCATCCGGCACCGCCTTGAGCGCGAGCCCCATCGCCTTGATGATGAAATCGTTGACCGAGAGCTTGAAGCGCCCGTTCGCCCCGTCGTTCATGCGCTTGCGCGCAGCCAACAACTCGTCCAGCCGGCATTCGATCGAGAGATAGAAATGCGGGATGGTGAGCTTGGCCTCGGTGAGGCGCCGGGCGATCGTCTTCCTCATGTTGTCGTGCGGCACGACCTCGAAGCTGCCGGCCTCATAGAGCGCCATCACCTTGTCGTCGGCCATCGGCGCGATGGTGGCAAGGAGACCCGAGGCGGTGGCTCCACTGGCGACCGCCGGGGCGGGAGCGGAAGCCGCGGCCGTCGCGCCACCCGGAACGGTCGCTACCGCAGACGCCGTCGCGGCGGGGCTCCTTGCCGCTCCCGATGCGAGCGCTGCCTCGACGTCCCGCTTGACGATGCGCCCGTGCGGTCCGCTGCCCATGACGGCCGAGATCGCGATGCCGCCCGCCTCGGCGAGCCGCCTCGCGAGGGGAGATGAAAAAACGCGCGAGCCGTTTCCGGTGGCGGCTGCGCGCCCGCTCCGGGGCTCGGCCGGTGCTGGTGCCGAAGGCGCCGCCGGTGCTTTCGCTGGCGCGGGGCTGGCAGCTTGCGAAGGCGCTCCAGCCTTGGCGGTGGATGCGGATGCGGGTTTGGCTCCGGCCTCCTCGTCCTCGCCGAGCAGGAGGGCGATCTCGGTATTCACTTTCACCCCCTCGGTGCCCGCCGCAACCAGGATGCGCGCGACGGTCCCTTCGTCGACCGCCTCGACCTCCATGGTCGCCTTGTCGGTCTCGATCTCGGCGATGACGTCGCCCGAGCGCACCTTGTCGCCTTCCTTGACCAGCCACTTGGCGAGCGTTCCCTCCTCCATGGTAGGCGAGAGCGCGGGCATGAGTATCGGTGTCGGCATGGCCTTGGTCCTCAATCGGTGCGGCCCGGCCCGGCCGGCGCGCCCTCGGGCGCGGCCTGCGGATCGGGAAGGGAAACGAACTCGTCGGGCGGAGAGGAAGAGACTGCGCGGGTCGACGCCGGGACGTCGGGACTGCCTTCTAATTTTCTCTCCTGATCAGCCATCTGCCGGGGTCCTCAGCACTCGTGCCGCGCCTCAAACGTAAAGCACCGCCTTGGCGGCCGCGACCACCTTGGCCGCGCTCGGCAACGCCAGCTTCTCGAGGTTGGCGGCATAGGGCATCGGCACGTCGGCACCGGTCACGCGGGTCGGCGGCGCATCGAGGTGGTCGAACGCCAGCTCCGTCACCCGTTGGCAGACCTCCGTGCCGACCGAGCAGACCGGCCAGCCTTCATCGACCGTCACCAAGCGGTTGGTGCGCCGAACACTTTCGATCACCGTCGCGATGTCCAGCGGGCGCAGCGTCCTCAGATCGATGACCTCGGCCTCGATCCCCTCGCCGGCCAGCGTCTCGGCCGCTTCGAGCGCATAGACCATGCCACGCGAATAGGCGACGATGGTCACCGCATCGCCCGCCCGCGCGATCCGCGCCTTGCCGATCGGCACCAGCCAGTCGTCGACCTGCGGCACCTCGAAGGACTGGCCATAGAGCAACTCGTTCTCGAGGAACACGATCGGGTTGGGATCGCGGATCGACGACTTCAAGAGCCCTTTGGCGTCGGCGGCCGTATAGGGTGCGACGACTTTGAGCCCCGGCACGCTGGCATACCAGGATGAATAGTCCTGGCTGTGCTGGGCGGCCACCCGACTTGCCGCCCCGTTCGGCCCGCGAAACACGATCGGGCAACCCATCTGACCGCCAGACATGTAGAGTGTCTTGGCGGCCGAGTTGATGATGTGGTCGATCGCCTGCATGGCGAAGTTGAAGGTCATGAACTCGACGATGGGCTTCAGGCCGGCGAAGGCCGCGCCGGTACCGACGCCGGCAAAGCCGTACTCCGTGATCGGCGTATCGATCACGCGGCGCGCGCCGAATTCCTCGAGCAGACCCTGTGTCACCTTGTAGGCGCCCTGATACTCCGCCACCTCCTCGCCCATCACGAACACATCACCGTCGCGACGCATCTCCTCTGCCATGGCATCGCGCAGGGCCTCGCGAACGGTCATGGTGCGCATCACCGTGCCGCTGGCGAGGGCCGGCTCGGCGGCGGCCGGCACGACAGGTTCCGGCGCGTGCGCGATCCGTACTTCGGCTTCCTTGCCCATCGACGACACGGTCGCTGCGATCTCGAGCGTCTTGTCGGTTGCGGCAGGGGGCGCTTTGGCGGCGACCGCGGCCGGCGCACTACCCGGCACCGGAGAACGGACCCCGCCACCCATCACCTCGCCGTCCCCGAGAATGATCGCGATCGGCGTGTTGACTTTGACGCCCTCAGTGCCCGCTGCAACGAGCAATTTGCCGACACGCCCCTCGTCGACCGCCTCGACCTCCATGGTCGCCTTGTCAGTTTCGATCTCGGCGATCACGTCGCCCGCGCGGATGCTATCGCCCTCGCGCACCAGCCACTTGGAAAGCGTTCCCTCCTCCATGGTCGGAGAGAGCGCGGGCATCAGAATCTCTGTCGCCATGTTGGTCGTGTCCTCCGGACTCCGCACGGGCGGAGACGAATGGGCTGAAGGGTTCGGGGCGGCCGCTCAGGCCTCGATCAGTACGTCCGTCCAAAGCTCGCTCGGATCCGGCTCGGGGTCGGCCTGTGCGAAATCGGCCGAGGCGTTCACGATGACGCGGATCTCCTTGTCGATCTCCTTGAGTTCGTCCTCCGACACGCCGTGCTTGCCGATGAGTCGGTTGCGCACGCGCTCGATCGGATCCTGCTCCTCGCGCACCTTGTTGACCTCGTCGCGCGTACGGTATTTTGCCGGATCGGACATCGAGTGGCCGCGATAGCGGTAGGTCATCATCTCGAGCACGTAGGGCCCCTTGCCTTCGCGCGCGTGCCGCACGGCAATCTCACCCGCGGCCTTGACGGCGCGCACATCCATGCCGTCGACCTGCATGCCCTGGATGCCGAAGGCGGCGCCACGCGCCACCAGCTGCTCGGACTTGGCGGCCGCCCGTTTGACGGCCGTGCCCATCGCATAGCGGTTGTTCTCGATGACGAAGATCACCGGCAGGCTCCAGAGCGAGGCCATGTTGAAGCTCTCGTAGACCTGGCCCTGGTTGGCGGCGCCGTCGCCGAAGTAGGTGACGGCCACCTTGCCGTTGCCGCGATAGCGGTTGGCGAAGGCGAGGCCGGCCCCGAGCGGCACCTGGGCGGCGACGATTCCGTGACCGCCGTAGAAGGCCTTCTCCTTGGAGAACATGTGCATGGAGCCACCCTTGCCCTTGGAGTAGCCGCCGCGCCGCCCTGTCAACTCGGCCATGACGCCGTTGGCACTCATGCCGGTTGCCAGCATGTGCCCGTGATCGCGGTAGCCGGTGATCACCTGATCGCCTTCCTCGAGCGCCATCTGCATGCCGACGACGACCGCCTCCTGGCCGATGTAGAGGTGGCAGAAGCCGCCGATGAAGCCCATGCCGTAGAGCTGGCCGGCCTTTTCCTCGAAGCGTCGGATGAGCAGAATGTCGCGGTAGGCCGCCAGTTCCTCGGCGCGCGTCAGCTCGGCGAGCGGCCCGCCAGTGGCGGGGAGTTCACCGGCGCCATGGGTTGCGACTGCGGTGCGGGGGGCTTCGTCTGGGGACGACGCGGGCATGACCACTCCTGAGCAAACGAAAGGGGGTGGCCCAGAAAATGCACGCTTCTGGAAGGCTGGCAAGCCCGACCGACCGCTCAATTGCTCGTGTTGGTTGCCTCGGGTAGCAACGGGCCTTCGCCGGGCGCCGGACGGATGACCAACCCGTTCGCCGGAGCCAGCCGGAGGATGCGGCGGGCCTGCTCGCCGAGCATGTCGGGGTCGATGCCTTCCGGGCGCAGCAGGGCCACATCGCGGCTCAACGTCCGGCGCACGGCCTCGAGCTCATCCAGCTCGCGCTCGAGACGCCTGGCCTCGTGCTGGAGCTGGATGCGACGCTCGAAACCGTGCCTGCCGTGAACGGCATGGTAGGCGAAATAGCCGATCAGCCCGATACAGCAAAGCGAGACCAGGAAATGCCAGGACTGATGTCTTTCGCCCATGATGATGTGACGCGCGACTATCCGATTGCTTCGCCGGGCGTTGCGCCCGACCCCCTCTCGATAGCACCGGTCCGGTTAAGCCGAGGTAAAGCGCTGGCCCGCTACGGCGCATAATTTGCCGCTGCGGTGAGATTGCACAGTGTTCGCAAGACGATCTCGGTCCGCGGACCCAACCGCACCCCTCACGTGCAGACGAATCTCAGGTCGTGGAACCGCGCGCGGAACACCGCGACGTCCTTTGCGACGGCGCCCGGATCGTTGTCCCTGAGACCGCGCGCGACGAGCCTCGCGAGTGCCGGCATCTCGGCTGGCCCCATGCCCCAGCGCACGATCTCGGGCGTCCCCAGCCTCAGCCCATTGAGGTCGCCCGCGACCGGCGCGATCGGCAGCCCTATACCGCAGGCGAGCAGACCCGCCTCCCGCAGCCTGCGCGAGGCCGCCTGGCCGCCGCCGAAGGCCGCCGCCTCGATGGCCAGCTGGTGCGAGGTCGTCGCCGCACTGCCGCCCGGCCGATGGACAGGGAGCCCCTCGGCCTCGAGCGCCTCGGCGAGCGCCGCCGCCGTCGCCACCATCGTCCGCGCATAGTCCGCCCCGTGCACGCGCCAGTCGATCAGCGCCATCGCGAGCGCCGCGACCCGGCCGGCATCGAAATTGGCGGTCAGCCCCGGATAGGCGATGGCATCGAGTCGCTCGGCGAGCGCGGCGTCATTGGTGACTATCAGTCCGCCCGCCGGCCCGCCGACGCTCTTGTAGGTGCTCATCGTCATGAGGTGGGCGCCAGCCGCAAGCGGATCGGGCCAGGCGCGACCGGCGATCATGCCGCAGAGGTGGGCCGCATCGAAGAGGAGGTGGGCACCGACCCGATCCGCGATGGCCCGGATCTCGGAAACAGGGTGCGGCGCGAGATTGAGGCTGCCGCCGATCGTGATGAGGCGCGGGCGCACCTTGCCGGCGAGCGCCGCAAGAGCGGGAACGTCGACCGTATAACCATCCGCGCGCACGGGGGCGGCATGGATGGTGAGCCCATAGAGCCCGGCAGCGCCCGCGCCATGGTGCGTCACGTGCCCGCCGATCTCGGCAGGCGGGGCGATGATGACGTCGCCCGGCTTCGTCGTCGCCATGAAGGCATAGAGGTTGGCGAGTGCGCCCGAGGCGACCCGGACCTCGGCGAAACGGGCGGAAAAGACCTCGGCCGCGAGCGCCGCCGCGATCACCTCGATCTCTTCGATCGCCTCGAGGCCCATTTCGTATTTGGCGCCCGCATGGCCGAGCGAGGGGCGCGAGCCGAGCCCGGCCGAGAGCAGCGCCTCGGCGCGCGGGTTCATGACGTTGGTTGCGGGATTGAGGTTGATACAGTCGGCCTCGTGGATGGTCCGGTTGCGGCGGGCGAGCGCTTCGATGTGTCCGGCGAGGCTGGCGGACGGTGCGGCGGCGGTCGCCTCGGCAATGCGCGCCTCCAGCGCCTGGGAAACGTCAGGGATCCAGGGGCGGCGGTCGAGGTGGGTCATGGGGGATGCCTTGTGCCGGGAGCGCGTCCGAGGCGGGAAGGTGCGCGGTTGCAGCGCGCCCGCAACGGCAACCTAACCCGCCCGGGCGCCGGGGGCTAGGCGGGGTGGGGCGGGACTACGGCGGATGGAAAAGAGCGGTTGGTCGATGACGACCATCCACCGCTCGGGGGCTGGCGAGCGGTTTGCTCGAAGGGTGCGTGATGTCCCCAACGGCGGGCAATTCCGTCTCACCGGAGGGGCATTCCTATGTCGGCCAGACGAGCAGGATCATGGGCACGCCGACCAGCAAGACGATCACCTCCAGCGGCAGACCCAGCTGCCAATAGTCTCCGAATCGGAAACCACCCGGACCGAGGATCAGCGTATTGTTCTGGTGCCCGATCGGGGTGAGGAAGGCACACGAAGCGCCGACCGCCACGGCCATCAGGAACGAGTCCGCATTCACGCCGAGCTGCGCCGCGGCGCCGAGCGCGATCGGACACATCACCGCCGCTGTCGCGGCATTGTTCATGAAGTCCGACAGGATCATGGTCACGACGAGGATCAGCACCAGCGCAACGATGGCCGACTCGCCGGCAATGCCGCTGAGCAGCGCTTTCGCCATGACGTCGGCGGCGCCGGTCGATGCCATGGCTCCGGCAACCGGGATGAGCGCCGCCAGCAAGACGATCACCGACCAGTCGATGGCATCATAGAGGCGGCGCGCGGGCAGCACGCCGACCACCACGGTGGCCAGCACACCGGCTGCGAACGCGATGGCAGCCGGCACGAGTCCGAAGGCCGCTCCGCCAACGGTGGCGACCATGATGGTCGCGGCCCACAGGGCCTTCCTGCGATCAGGAATTCTCAGTGGTCTCTGGGCCAGCGGCACGCAGCCGAAGCGATTGGCGAATTCGATGATGGCGTCCGGCGTCCCTTGCATCAGGAGAACATCCCCATCCGCGATCGGAACGGAGCGCAACCGTGCCCCCGCGCGATGCCCCTCGCGGGCGATGGCCAGGAGGTTGATGCCGAAGCGCGTGCGCAAACGAACGTCGCTCGCCGAACGGCCGACGAGGTCGCTGCGCGGGCGGACCGCCAACTCCATCAAGACGACGTCGTCGGACTGGAGCGCCGCCAGCGGATTTGCGGCTCCCACCTTGCCAGCGGCTTTCTGGTCGCCCGCCGCCCCACTTGCCTCATCTCGATCGCGCACATCCGCCTCGAGCTTCAATTCCATGCTCGAAAGCGCCTTTGTCAGCGCCTCCGGCTCGGCCTCGATGATCAAGATGTCGCCGGCCCTCACCTCACGAAAGGGGCTCGGTGCCGGAATGCGCCGCTCGTTGCGGATCAGGCCGACGACCTGTGCGTCGGCATCGTTCAGCGTTATCTCGATCTCTCGCAGTGTCCTGCCGGCGGCCTTGGACGTCTCGGGTACCCGGGCTTCCGTCAGATAGGCTCCGGTCTCGAAACTATCGGCCCCTTTGCGCCGCCGGGTCGGAACGATCCGCCAGCCGATCAGCGCCAGGAAGAGGAGGCCGATGACGAGCACGGGTACCCCGACAGGCGCGAAATCGAACATGGAGAAGCTCTGGCCGGTGCTTTGCGCGCGAAATCCGGACACGATGAGATTGGGTGGCGTCCCGATCAGCGTCGTCATGCCGCCGAGGATGGAGCCGAACGCAAGGGGCATCAAAGTCTTGCCCGGCGGCAGGTCGAGCCGATCCGCGACCTGCAAGGCGACCGGCATCAACAGCGCCAGCGCACCGACGTTGTTCATGAAGCCGGAGAGGACAGCGGCAAAACCGGTGAGAGCCGCGATCGAGACAGTGGGCCCCGCCGCACTCGGCAGAATGGCCCGCGTCAGGCCGTCGACCACGCCCGTCGCCAGCAAGACGCCGCTCAGAACGAGCACACAGGCAACCGTGATGACAGCAGGATGACCAAAGCCCGAAAATGCGGCCCCGCTCGGTACGACGCCCGTCGCCACACACGCGAGCAGGGCCGCCAGGGCCACGACGTCGTGTCGCAACCGCCCCCAAACGAACATGGCGACCGCCGCCGCGAGCACGGCGACAATGGTCATCTGATCTTGGGTCATGAGTGCGTGGCCTTCCCGGTCATTCACAATCCAAGAGGTCAGGCAAACGGTTGGGCGTCAAGATTCTCGCCCTGTGGGATCGCCTGGTCGATCGAGCCGACACGCCCTCGCACACGTGCGTCACGATCGCGTGTGCGCGGCCGGCCGGGCAACGCGTCGCCCTCTTCGTGTTCCATTCGTCATGTCGAGCGACGAAAGCGAGAGGGAGCCCCGCCATGCGAGCCGGATCACATTGGACTGGACGATCGGACTTCGGCCGCTTGCGCTTGGCGCTGGCCGGCGGCTTGACCGCCATGTGTCTCGTTGCGACCGCGATCGCGGCCGAGGTCGGCGTCTCGGCGAGCAATGCCCGCCTCGAGACGACCCCCGGCAATGCCGGCGAGGCCCGCATCTTCCTCACCATTACCAACGCGACCGGGGCCGCCGACCGCCTCGTCGGTGCGGAATTGGACGCCAAACTGGGCGAGGGCGCGGCAGTCGCGATCGCCCCCGCCGTGGCGGCCGACGGAGCCGCCGAGGCCACCGCGACCGCCCCTGACGGGATCGACATTCCCGCCGGCACGAGCCTCGAACTCAGGCCCGCGACGGCCCATCTCATCGCAACCGGCTTCAGCACCCCGACCGAGGCGAGCGGCGAAATCGCACTCACCTTGCGCTTCGAGCAGGCGGGTGAAATCGTGGTGACGGCACTCGTAACGCAGGCATCGACGACGGCCTCGGCCGCGCCGACCGCCGCGACCGTGGCGACGCCCTCCACCCCGCCACGCAAGACGACGCGCGCCCGCCGCGCCGAGAAGGCCGAGGCCCCGGCCCGCCGGAAGAAGCGCGCCAATCGGGGCAGCCACTGAGCCGCCAGGGCACGCCCGGCCGATAGGCTACTAGCCCGGCCGGGCTCCGCCATCCCCGCGCCCAATGGCCCCCCTCAAACCCCCGCCTTGATCGCCGCGCGGCCGGGGTAGGCGGCCATCTCGCCGAGGTCCTCCTCGATGCGGATAAGCTGGTTGTACTTGGCGAGCCGGTCCGAGCGCGAGAGCGAGCCGGTCTTGATCTGGCCAGCGTTGGTCGCCACCGCGAGGTCGGCGATCGTGGCATCCTCGGTTTCGCCCGAGCGGTGCGAGATCACCGAACGCATGCCCGCCCGGTGCGCCATCTCGATCGTCTCGAGGGTCTCGGTCAGCGAGCCGATCTGATTGACCTTGACGAGGATGGCGTTGCCGGCCTTGCGCTCGAGGCCGATGGCGAGGCGCTCGGTGTTGGTGACGAAGAGGTCGTCGCCGACGAGCTGGCAGCGCCCGCCGATCGCCGCCGTCAGCTTCGTCCAGCCGTCCCAGTCGTCCTCGCTCATGCCGTCCTCGATCGAGACGATCGGATAGCGCGAAACGAGGTCGGCCCAGTAGGCGACCATTTCGTCGGGCGTCAGCACCTTGCCCTCGCCGGCAAGGTTGTATTTGCCATTCGAATAGAACTCCGTTGCCGCCGCATCGAGCGCCAGCACGATGTCTTCGCCGGGCCGATAGCCGGCCGCCTCGATCGCCCCCATGATGAAACCGAGCGCCTCGCTGGTGGAGGCGAGATTCGGCGCAAAGCCGCCTTCGTCGCCGACGTTGGTGTTGTGGCCAGCCGCCTTCAGCGCCTTCTTGAGGTGCTGGAAGACCTCCGCGCCCATGCGGATCGCCTCGCGGCAGTTCGCCGCGCCGACCGGCATCACCATGAACTCTTGCACATCGATGGGGTTGTCGGCATGGGCGCCGCCGTTGACGATGTTCATCATCGGTACCGGCAGCACGTGCGCGCCAGCTCCGCCGAGATATCGATAGAGCGGAAGACCCGCCGCGTCCGCCGCCGCCTTGGCCGTCGCGAGCGAGACGCCGAGGATCGCATTGGCCCCGAGCCGGGCCTTGTTCGGTGTGCCGTCGAGCGCGATCATGGCATGGTCGATGCGCCGCTGGTCCTCGGCATCGAAGCCGGAGATGGTCTCGGCGATTTCGGTGTTGACGGCCTCGACGGCCTTCTCGACGCCCTTGCCGCCGTAGCGCGACCCGCCGTCGCGCAATTCGTGCGCCTCGTGCGCCCCGGTGGAGGCACCGGATGGCACCGCCGCGCGACCGAGTGAGCCATCCTCGAGGATGACATCGACCTCGACGGTCGGATTGCCCCGACTGTCGAGGATTTCCCGGGCGAGAATGTCGACGATGGCGGTCATGGCGGTCTCCTGGCTGGGTGGGCTCGCTGTTCGGGCATCGCCTAGCGCGAGTTGACCGCCATGGCCAGCCGGGTGAACGGGCGGTCCCCGCGACGTACCAGCCGTCGGACCGTGGCGCAGAGCCGACACCCCCTTCCACCCTGCGACATTCAGCGGCATGGTCGAGGCCAGCCGCAGACCGCATGGAGTCAAGATTCGTGACCCTCTGCCTCGCCGACGTCCTTGCCGCCCGTGTCCGCATTGCGGGAACCGCCTTGCGCACACCGCTCATTCCCTCGCCCGCGCTGTCGCGGAGGGCTGGCGCCGAGGTGCTCTTGAAGCTGGAGACGACGCAGCCGACCGGCGCCTTCAAGTTACGCGGCGCGGCCAATGCGCTCGCCGCGCTCGGGCCGGACGTGGCGGGCGTCGCCTGCTCCTCCACCGGCAACCACGGCCGCGCTGTCGCTTACGCCGCCCGCGCGAAGGGATTGCGGGCCGCCGTTTTCATGTCGCGCCTCGTGCCGGCGACCAAAGTGGAGGGGATCCGCGCGCTCGGCGCCGAGGTCCACATCGTCGGCGAAAGCCAGGACGAGGCGCAAGTCGACTGCGAGCGCTTCTGCGCCAGCGAGGGCTTCATCGACGTCTCGCCGTTCGACGATGCCGACGTCATCGCCGGTCAGGGCACCATCGGCCTGGAGTTGCTCGAGGACCGCCCCGACCTCGAAACATTGGTCATCCCGCTCTCGGGGGGCGGCCTTGCCGGCGGCATCGCGCTCGCGGCCAAGGCGATCAAGCCGTCCATCCGCATCGTCGGCGTCACCATGGACAACGGTCCGGCCATGTACCACTCGATCCGCGCCGGTCATCCGGTCGAAGTGGTCGAGATGGCGAGCCTCGCCGACAGTCTCGGGGGCGGCATCGGCGCGGTCAATCAGCTGACGCTCGCGCTCTGCCGTGACCTCATCGACGAGACGGTTCTGGTCTCGGAGGAAGAAATTTACCGCGCCATGCAGGCGCTCTATTACGAGGATCGCCAGGTGGCCGAAGGCGGGGCCGCGGTCGGGGTCGCCGCGCTCCTTGCTGGGCGCGTCACACTCGGACCGGGGCCCGTCGGCGTCGTCGTTTCGGGTCGCAACGTCGACATGGCGCGCTTTACCCGCATCGTCACGGGCGCCGACGTCGTGCTCGGCGACCACATCATCGCGGGGCGTGCCTACGCGCCAGTCTGAGCGCCAAGGCGCATCGCCGCCTCAGGCGGTCGGCAGAGGCGAAAAATCCGTGTCCGTGTCGTAGTGGTCGATCCCCTCGGCCGACTTCAATGCCCCGACGACGACATAGGTGACGGGCGTCAGTGCCGCTTCGATGCCGACCTTGATGCAGTATTCGACCAGCATGATCGCCGGGATCAGCTCGTCCGGGATGAGGCCGGAGCCGAGAAAGGCGACGGGAAAGAAAATTAGCGTGTCGAAGCCCTGGCCGACCATGCTCGAGCCGATCGTCCGGGCATAGAGATGGCGGCCGGCCGTCGCGACTTTCATGCGCGCGAGCACGTAGGAATTGACGAGTTCGCCAACCGCATAGGCGAGCATCGAGGCGAGCACGATCCGCCAGGTGGTGCCGAAGACCTTCTCATAGGCGCCCTGGTCACCCCACTCGCCCGCCGGCGGAAGGGCGACGACCAGCCACGCCATGGCGAGTGCGAAGCCGAGCGCCGCGAACCCGAGCCAAATGACGCGGCGCGCCCTGGCAAAGCCGTAGACTTCCGTCAGCACGTCGCCGATCACGTAGGCGAGGGGGAAATAGAGGACGGCTGCCGAAAATGTGATGGTGCCGACCAGCGGAAGGCTCGCCTCGGTGATCTTGGCCGGACCGACGAGGTTGGAGGCGAGCAGCACGGCAACGAAGGCGACCGCGAGGACGTCGAGGTAGCGGGGCGCCTTGGCAGAACCGCTCATCGCGCGCCACCATCGCGGGCGATCGCGGCAAGCAGCGATCCCGTCGAGGCCAGTGCCGCAAATTCCTTGTCGAGGCTCGCGAGCGCCACGACGTGCACCGTATCGGCCGGAATGCGCTCGCCATTGAGGCCCTCGCGATCGAAGGCATAGCAGGCGTCGTGGGCGATGGTGACGGCAAAACCGAGATTGGCCGCCATCCTCGCCGTCGTGTTGACGCAGTGGTCACTCGATACGCCCGTCAAGACGAGGTCCATCTGTCCGGCGGTCCGCAGACGCTCCTCGAGCGTGGTGCCGATGAACGCCGAATTGACCGATTTCGTGATGACCGCCTCGCCAGCCCTCGGCTCCGCGAACGGCTCCAGCGCGAAACCGGGCTTGTGCGGCTCGAGCGGCGAGCCGGGCGTGACGCTGGCGTGGCGCACGTGCACCACGGGCCATCCTCGCTCGCGCCACGCCGAGAGCAAACAGGCCGCATTCTCCTCGGCGAGTGGGTTGTTGCGCCGGCCGTAATAGGAGGTTTCCCTGAGGCCCGTCTGCCAATCGACCAGCAACAGAGTGCTCGGCTTGGTCATCGCTCGCTCCACGACAATGGCCGGCGCCACGGTTCGCCGCGTGGTTTGCACCGATCATGGCGGCCAGACAAGCAGCTTCCTTGGCCCCGCCGGTCCGGTCATCAGTCCCGGTCGCCGGGCAGCTTGCGCAGCACCGTCACCGCCGCCGACCGGCGGGCGCCCCGCTTGGCCGGGCGCAGGACGCGTGCGCTGGCGGCACGCGGCGCGTGCGACACCGCCACACCGCGCCCCGCCGCGATCGCGCCATCGTTGACGCGAGTCATGGCGCGGACTTGCCGCGCAGTGCTTGCGGCAACCGGTTGCGACATCACGCGCCCGGCCTCGATCGCGCCGGACCTGGTGGACGGAGCACCCGAGGCGGACACCGAAACGTCCCCGCCAGCGCCGGACGCCATGAGGGCAACGCCAGTCGTTGCGGCGCCCGCCGGACAGTTTCGCGGGAGATCGCGGATCGTGGTCGCCCCGACCCGGTTGCCGGCGGGATAGAAACGTGCCGCGTGGCTCGAGGCGAAGGACTTGGCCGGTGCCTCCGTCGGGCGGATGCCACGCCCGTCGATGACGACCCAGGTCGGCACGTAGCCGGCCGCGCCGACCCGAGCTTTTCCATCCCCTTGCCGCGTCAATTCGAGGATGCCAACGGCGCCGACGCGCTGCGCCTGCTGGCGCTGGTTGGAGAGAAAATTACCGAGTGAGTGGATGACCAACCCCTCGCGCCCGTCCGCCGTGACGTGCTTTTCCCAAGGCTGCAGCACGTGCGGATGCGCGCCGACGACGGCTGCCGCACCCGCCTCGATCGCCGCCCGCCCGAGCGCGCGCTGCTGAGCGATCGGATAGTGGCTGTCCTCGGCGCCCCAGTGCGGCGTCAGGATCACAGCATCGACGTCGCTGCGAGTAGCCAGTGAGCGGATCTCATCGAGTAGTTTCTCCTGCTCCGAAAAACAGAGCCGGATCTGACGCTTGGGATCGGGGATGCCGTTCGTCGAATAGGTGCAGGCAAGCCAGGCGACAGTCATTGCGCCGGCCTTCGTCAGGACGTGCCACGGCCGCTCGGCCTCGCTCTCCTCCTGCCGGCGAGAGCCGGTGAAGGCGAGCCCGACGCGCTCGAGATGGTCGACGGTGCGATCGGCGCCGCGCGAACCGCGATCCATGGCGTGGTTGTTGGCGGTCGAGACGACATCGAAGCCCGTCGCCACCAGATCGTCGGCGATGGATGGATGAAAATTGAAGGAGACGTTCGGGAGTTGATAGCCGTAGACCCGCTCGTCCAGCCGCCAGCCGGGGTCGGGCGCCGCGCGCCCTCCAGCGGCAATCCCATCGGCGATCGGCGCCTCGAGGTTCGCATAGGCGAGATCGGCCGCCCCGATCAACGCGGACAAGGGCTCGAACATCGGGCGAAAACCGGATTTGCGATGAAAGGCGTGGCGGAGGATCTGCTTGTGCGGGATGATGTCGCCCATCACAGCGAGAGTGATCCGCTCACCCTCTTGGCAGCCAGCCGCGAATGTCAACGTGCGTTCGCCAGCCGCATGCGCGGGAACCGCCCCGCCCGAGAGCGCCAAGGAAACCGTCAGCGCCACGCTCCAGCGTGCCAGCCACGACCGCTCCATATCCCGCTCCCGCTGTCGATCTCGGCCGTCAGCGTGCAATCTGTTCGCGCGTGCGCAAACACCGAACGGCTCGCGGCCAATGATGCCGCACTCCATGTGTCCCGTTTGCAACGTTCAGCGGGCGGAGCGAGCCACCGGCCTGCGTTCACGGTGAACTGGCCCGCGTCGCCCGGGGCCTGTAGGTTGATGCCAACGTTGCCGGGGGGTGGTTCGGCGCCCGGCGATCGGCATGGCAGCGCGGGAGTTCACCGGATGGACGAGGCAATCTGCAGGACCTGCGGCGCGGACTGGGCCACCGGGGCATTCACTGCCAACTGCCGCGCCTGCGGCGGTGGTGCGATGACGTTGCCGTGCCCGGTGTGCGGTGGCGCATGCGGGGCCCGCTGGCGGCGTGCGGTGCTCGACACCAGCGACACCGGCATCGCCCACTGGCTCGGCGCCTGCGCGAAGCACCAGGTCGAGGCGCCCGCGCCAGGCACGGCCCCCGCCCGCACCCTCGCTACCTTTCTTTTCCGTTTCGGCTATTTCACCCCGACCCAGGTGCGCAACATGCGCCGCCACCCCGAATGGGACGACGAGGACAGCGCCGCCGTTTTCATCCTCGCCGAGGACGAGCCCGCCGCGATGGCTCTGGGGTTCGAATTCGCCGATGCGTTCGTTGCAAGACTCTATGAACTGGAGGCCATTCCCGATCCCGACGGCGCCTACACCTGGTCGCTCGCCACTTTCGCCCACTGGATCGAGACCGATCCCGCCGAGATCGCCGACGCGCGCGCATGGAGCGTCCCGACCATCGCCGGGACGACGGATATTCCTTCCGCCATCGCGCAATTCGCCGTGGACTGAATCAGAACCACGTTCACGGCACGTCCTCGGACACCTCCAGGACCATCCCGTCGTGCGCCGGAACGACCCCCTCGGGCAGCTCGCGGCAGAGCGTTCCATAATCGAGGTCGATGTGCATGTGCGTGATCACGGCCTTGGCCGGTTGCACCCGTGCGATCCAGGCAAGCGCCTCCTCGAGCGAGAAATGCGAGGGGTGCGGCGTGTAGCGCAGCGCATCGACCACCCAGAGATCGAGCCCCTCCAGCGCCTCGAGCGACCCCTGCGGCAGATCGCTGACATCACTCGAATAGGCGGCTCGACCGAACCGGAAGCCGAGGGAACGGATATCGCCATGCTGCTGTTCGAAGGCGAGGACCTCGATTTTTCCGCCGTTTCCCTCGATCACGATCGGCGTGCCCGCTTCGATCCGCCGCTCCGTCAGGATCGGCGGATAAGCGCTTCCCTTGGGGGCGGCAAAGCAATAGCCGAACCGGGTCGTCAGGCTTTCGCTCGTTCCGGCATCCATGTAGACGGGAACGCGGGCCTTGGCGTTGTAGGCGAGGGCTCTCAGATCATCGAGGCCGTGGGTGTGATCGGCATGGTCGTGAGTGATGAGAACGCCATCCACCGTCGCCACGTCGGCCGTCAGAAGCTGCTGGCGCAGGTCGGGCGTCGCATCGACCAGCACGGTGGTGACGCCACGTTCGCCGTAGCGCTGGACGAGGAGCGCACAGCGCAATCGCCGGTTGCGCGGTTCGGCCGGATCGCACGCCCCCCAGATATTTCCGATCCGCGGCACGCCTCCCGAGGACCCGCAGCCGAGGATGGTCAGCTTCAGTGTCATCGTCCGCTGGCCTCCACGAGGCTCTCCGGCCCGACCTTGGAATAGAGAGAAAGGAAGTTCGCGGTGGTGATCCGCTCGATCTCCCCGACCGCGACGCCGCGGACCTCGGCAAGGCAGGCGGCCGTGTGGACGACGAACGCAGGCTCGTTGCGCTTGCCCCTCAACGGATGCGGCGCAAGGTAGGGGGCGTCGGTCTCGACCAGTACGCGGTCGGCCGGCAGTTCGGCGGCGATGGCCCGCAGCGCCTCGCTGGTCTTGAACGTCAGAACCCCGGAAAAGGAGACATAGAGGCCGATCGCCACGGCACGCATCGCCAGATCCCGGCCGCCGGTGAAACAGTGCAGGACCGCCTTGAAGGCCCCGCGCGCCATTTCCTCCTCGAGGATGCGAGCCATGTCGTCGTCGGCGTCACGCGAATGGATGACGAGCGGCAGGCCAGTGCGCCGCGCCGCCTCGATGTGCCGGCGAAAACCCTCCTCCTGGGCCACCCGCGGCGCCTTGTCGTAATAGTAGTCCAGCCCCGCCTCGCCGATCGCGACCACCTTGGGATGCACGGCGCGCGCGACGATTTCCTCGACCGCGATGTCGAGTTCCTGATCGGCGTTGTGCGGATGCGTGCCGACGCTGCAATAAACCCCATCGAGGGGAGCGACCATCGCCAGCAACCGATCGTGCTCTCGAATGCGCGTCGAGATGCTCACCATCGCCGCGACACCCGCCGCCCTCGCACGGTCGATCACCGCGGCGCGATCCTCGTCGAACTGACCAAAGTCGAGATGGCAGTGGTGGTCGACCAGCATCAGCCTCAACTCTCCCCGCCGGCGGCCTCGTCCTCCACATAGCGGGGGAAAACGGGCACGGGCTTTTCGATCGGGGTTCCCGGAGCCAGTCGCCGGGAAGGATGGAGCGCCTCGAAGGAGCGGGCCTCGGCCGGTTGCGCCAGAAGATCGAGCAGCCGCCCGGCGCTCGCCGGCACCACCGGTTGCGCGAGAACGGCGATCTGGCGAACGACCTCCGCCGTGACGTAGAGCACGCTGGCCATGCGCGCTGGATCGCTCTTGCGCAGCGCCCACGGCTCCTGGCCCGCGAAATAGCGGTTCGCCTCGCCCACCACGTTCCACACCGTCTCGAGGTAGACGTGGATCGCCTGGCGATCGAGGGCCTCGCGCGCCGCCGGCAGCATTCCATCCGCCATCGCCAGCAGCGCCTCGTCGGCGGCCTGGAATGGTCCCGGCTCCGGCACCCGACCGCCGCAGTTCTTGGCGATCATCGAGAGCGAGCGCTGCGCGAGGTTGCCGAGGTCGTTGGCGAGATCGGCGTTGATGCGGTTGACCAGAACCTCCTTGGTATAGCTCCCGTCCTGACCGAACTTGACCTCGCGCATCGCGAAATAGCGCATCTGGTCGACACCGAACTCTTTCGCCATGGCGAAGGGATCGAGGACGTTGCCGACCGACTTGGACATTTTTTCCCCACGACTGAGGAGAAGTCCGTGCGCGAACACCCGGCGCGGCGGCTCGATGCCGGCCGACATCAGGAACGCCGGCCAGTAGACCGCGTGGAACCGCACGATGTCCTTGCCGATGACGTGCACGTCCGCCGGCCAGAAAGTTCGCCAGGTTTCGCTCGTCTCGTCCGGAAATCCGACCCCGGTGATATAGTTGGTGAGTGCGTCGATCCATACGTACATCACGTGCTCGGGATCGCCCGGGACCGGCACGCCCCAGTCGAGCGAGGCACGCGAGATCGAAAGATCCTCGAGCCCGCTCTTGACGAAACTCACCACCTCGTTGCGCCGCTCGGGCGGGAGAATGAAATCCGGATGGGCGTCGTAGTATGCGAGCAGCCGGTCCTGG
Source organism: Hyphomicrobiales bacterium (assembly GCA_016125495.1). Taxonomy (NCBI): domain Bacteria; kingdom Pseudomonadati; phylum Pseudomonadota; class Alphaproteobacteria; order Hyphomicrobiales; species Hyphomicrobiales bacterium. The sequence continues at coordinate 221,284 of WGLQ01000008.1, forward strand.
TAGCGCGACAGCCGGAAGCGGTACGTTTTTTCTTCCGCCCACTCCACCGGCGAGCCGAGCGGTTCGCGCCTGACGCCGTCGTCGCCGACCGTCGTCTCGCTCTCCTTGAAGAATGCCTCCTGGCGCACCGAGTACCAGCCGCCGTAACTGTCGAGGTAGATGTCGCCGGCCGCCGCCATGCGCCGCCAGAGTTCCTGCACCGAGGCATGGTGACGCGGCTCGCTGGTGCGCAGAAAATCATCGTTGGAAATGTCGAAGGCCGCGAGCAGATCGGCAAAGCGCCGCGACACGCGGTCGACGAGCTGTTGTGGTGTGATGCCTTCCTTTTCGGCGCTCTGCTTGATCTTGAGGCCGTGCTCGTCGGTACCGGTCAGGTAGAACACCTTGCGACCGTCGAGCCTTTGAAAGCGGGCCAGCACGTCGCAGGCGATCGACGTATAGGCGTGGCCGAAATGCGGCTCGGCGTTCGGATAGTAGATCGGCGTAGAAATGTAGAATGGATCGCGCCCGCCCATCGCCCGACACCCTCTTGCGCTGACCTGGTTGGCCCGCCACCCGCGCGCGCACCTCGCGGCGCAATGATCAGCCGCGCGTTGCCGCCTCGATGCGCAGGAACGCCTCCAGGATGAAGGAACGACGGTCGAGATTGAGGAGATCGACCTCGGCCCGTTCGCGCTGGAGTGTTTCCCACAGCGATGCCCACTGCGCAACCTTTTGCGGCGATCCGAGGTGTCGCGAGAGGGCGAGGGCGAGGCGATTGTCGCCAGCCGACGTGCCGGCGGCGGCGCCCCGCACCGCGACGGCCACCGCCCCCGCCAGAAGATCGAGCGCCATGTTGTAGCTCGCCTCGTTCTGGCTGCCGGCGAGGCGCTCGGAAAGGCGCGCAAGCCCGCTTCGATCGAGCCGGGGCAACCCTTCGAGGAGGCCGCTGATCTCGCGATAAAGGGCCATGCCGTCGACCGCGACGAGTTGCAGCACGCGCCTCGGCGCACCGTTCGCCAGTTCCGCGATCTCCTGGAGCGCCGCCCCGTCCGGTACGTCGATCGCGCCGCCCGCTGCCCCGGCGGCTCTTGCCGAGGATACCGCCGCCGCAACCGCCTGGTGCAACGGCTCGGGAGCGAGCGGTTGGAGCCGCAAGGTCCTGCAGCGCGAATGGATCGTCGCCAGCAGCTTGCCGGGTGCCGATGTGACGATGAGGAAGAGCGAGCGCGCCGGCGGCTCCTCGAGGGTCTTCAGGAGGGCGTTGGCGGCGCTGACGGTCATTTCCTCGGCCGCATCCACCACCACGACGCGCCAACACCCGGCGGCGGCGGTCTGCGTCATGAAGCCGCGCAGCCGGCGAACTTCATCGACCCCGATCTGTGATGGCGTGCGCTTTTTTTGTGGATCGTAGGCCCGTCGCAGGATCATCAGCCCCGGATGGGACATCGCCCGCACCTGACGGGTCGTTCGCCCATCGGGGTCGACGGCAAGGCCGCCACCGCTACCACCCGCCGAGCGCTCGCCCGGCTCGGCCAGAACGAAACGGGCCATCCGGTAGGCGAGAGTTGCCTTGCCGATTCCGCGCGGTCCGGCGATCAGGAAGGCATGGTGGAGATGGCCGGCGATGAAGCCTTCGGCGAGCAGCGCTTCCTGGGGCTCGTGTCCGTGCAGCACCAGCGTTTCCCGGGGGTGCGGGAACCCTTCGAGCCGGTCGACCTCGGCCACCGTATCGACCTCGGTATCGGCCTCCTTGCGCCGCCGGGCGCTCATGGCGCGAGCCGCGCCTCGACCACGGCCCAGACCGCCGCCGCGACGTCCGCCACTTCGCCCTCGGCCGCGACCACGACACAGCGCTCCGGCTCATTTGCCGCGATCGTGCGGAATGCCTCGCGCAATCGCGCATGATAGGCGAGGTCCCGTGCCTCGTAGCGATCGGGGTGCTCGCCCTCGCCGCGCCGGCGGGCACGCCCGAGCCCCACTTCGGGCGCGAGATCGAGGATGATGGTGAGATCGGGCAGGAGGCCGCCGGTCGAAATGCGCTCGAGGTCGGCGATGACGCCCGGAGCGAGCCCGCCCGCCGCGCCCTGATAAGCGCGGGTCGAATCGATGAAGCGATCGCAGATCACCCAGCGGCCCGCCGCCAGCGCCGGCTCGATGACGCGCGCGACGTGATCGGCCCGCGCCGCCGAAAAAACGAGGGCATCGGCGAGCGCCACCCGCTCGGGCGCGTCCGCACCGAGAAGCAGGCCGCGCGCGACATCGGCAAAGGGCGTTCCGCCCGGCTCGCGGGTCGACGTCACGGCGTGCCCAAGGGCCTCGAGGCGTTTTGTCAGCAGGCCCTGCTGGGTCGATTTGCCGGCCCCTTCGCCGCCCTCGAGCGATATGAAGCGACCGCGCACCGGTGCCGGTGCGCCCGCCGCCAGCCGCGCCTCGGAGGGTTGATCCATGGCCGGGCCTTGCCGCACCGGCCAGTCACTGTCAAGCATACCCGGCCAGCCCGGTGCGCTTCTCCCTGCGACCCTTGCCTGGCCCGGCGGAGCTACAGAATCCAGCCAAAGGCCAGATGCAGCAGCGAGTCGAAACCGCGCCGGAAGATGCTGCCTTGCTCGACGTCCTCGGCGGCATAGAGCGGAACCTCGCTCTCGGCATCCTTGCTGGCGGAAACCCGCAGCACGGCGATCTGATCGCCTCGTCGCACCGGCGGCTTGATCGGCCCGGTGTAGACCACCCGGGCGCGTAGCTTGCTGCGGCTGTTCGAAAAACGTGGCAGCAGCACCCTGACCCCGCCGTTGCCGATGAGCGGCACATAGAAGCGATCGCCGCCCCAGACCCGCGCCTCGCTCACCACCTCACCCTGCTCGAAGAGGCGGAATTCCTTGAAGCCCTTGATGCCCCATTCATAGAGCCGCTGGGCCTCCTCCTTGCGCTCCTGCATGGTCTTGAGGCCATTGACGACGAGGATCAGGCGGCGCCCGTCCTGAACACCGGACGCCACGAGCCCGTAACCCGACTCCTTGATGAAGCCGGTCTTCAGTCCGTCGACGCCAATATCGAGATAGAGCAGCGGATTGCGATTGACGAACTTGTATCTCTTGTAGTCGTAGCGGCGCTGCGAGAAGTATCGGTAGTAATCCGGATATTCCTGAATGACGTGCGCGGCCAGCAGCGCGAGTTCACGCGCTGTCATGAGCTGATCGGGATGCGGAAGTCCGGTCGGATTGCCGAACGTCGATTTGGTGAGCCCGATGCGGCGGGCATAGGCGATCATGAGCTGGGCAAAGGCCTGCTCGCTGCCGGCCATGCCTTCGGCAATGGCGATCGCGGCATCGTTGCCCGACTGAACGATCAGCCCCTGGAGCAATTCCGACAGCTTTTCGCGCGAGTTGAGCGTGACGAACATCGCCGCGGCCCCCGATGGCGCGCCACCGGTCCGCCAGGCATGCTCGCTCATGAGGAATTCGTCGTCCGGCCGCAGCTGGCCGTCCTTCAGAGCCTTGAAGACGACCGCGATGGTCATCAGCTTGCTCATGCTGGCGGGCGACATGAGCTCGTCGGCGTTCTTTTGAAAGAGCACCGCGCCGGTATCGAGATCCATGAGGAATGCGAATTTGGCGCGGGTCTGGAACTGAGCCTCGGCCGGCAGGACGCCAATGATCAAGGCCAGCGCGCAAACCAGCAGCACGCCCGCCGACCGCAACCGCATCGCGATGGCCATCACGCCATCCCCCGTTCGCCGCATGTCGAAGGTACTAGCCATGGCTCACCCCGAGCCGCATCGAGCGCGCGCAGTATTCGCCGGACGCCCGCGAACCGCCCATCGCGCAACCGGCACGGCGCCTCAGTTGACGATGTGGGCGGTACCGCTGCGTCCGTCGCTCCGCCGCCAATGAACGGTATTGCCTTCCTTGCGGAACGAGAAGCAGTAAGCCTGCCCGTCCTCCCACTTCGACCAACGCTGGCAGAGCTGATCGCCGGAGACCCACCAGCTTCCGCGATCCTTCCTCGAACCCGTGTAGCTGACCAGAACAGTCGTTGCCTCGCCCACCATCGTCCCATTGGCTCGATAGCGGATCGGCATGGTTCCGAGCGGGGTGCTAAGTCTCAGCGTCTTTCCACTTAGTGCGCGCTTGAGGGCGGCACCATCCAGCCCGCCAGAGTCCGCCCATGCCGGCGCCACCGCGAACATCGACAGAAACCAAACCAGAACGAACCCGACCCGAACCATACCTTGCCCTCTTTGCATCCCCTTGCACCGATCGCGAGCGCGATCGGAACTGCCTTAAACCAACAATGAAGTCCGAAATAGGACGCGGTGCACGCCCGCGCCGCTCGCTTGTTTAATCCGCCCTTCCCGAGAGGCGACACAGCCACGCGTGACGTTAGCCGCACTACCTCACGGGCCTTCCGCGTTACGGCTGGACGCCAGCTCGCCAGTCCTTGGACCGGAGCCTGCGGGTCACCGATACCGACCGCACTAGCCGTCCGTCGACCCGCTCTCCTTCATGCAGCAGTGCGACTTTCAGGGCCATGAAGCACAACCAATCAAAACGCGAATAATAACCCTGAAATGCAACCACAGATTGCGCTCGATATCGACACGATCCCCCCGACGCCCGACCTCTCGTACGCCTCGGTCGCGTTCCGTTGTTGCGCGGCGCGGCCCGGCACCGCCGCCAGCGACGCCAACCATCCGATGAACCGAGGATCGGTGGTCGACGGCCACCTACGCCGTTTTCCATACGATGCGTCGGACAGCGTCAGGCAGCATGACGCTTCAGGCAGTATGACAAAGAGCACGCCACAAACGGCAACGGCGACGGAAGGCCCGTCGCCGTTGCAGTCGCACTTCCGATCGACGCTATCGCGCCCCGAATTACATCGGAGCTTCGATGCGCTTATCGCGACCCATTATCACTCCTTTCCGCCCCAGCGAACTGTTCGACGTCGGACTGAAACAGATGAGGCCGCAAAAAAACTGCGTCGCGGGCAAAAAACTATTTGATCGCGAATGCCGCCCGCTTCTTGCCCTTCGCCTCGAGCGCCGCCAGCCAACGCGGCGTACGGCCACGCCCTGACCACGTCTCGCTCGGATTCTCGGGGTTCCGGTACTTCGGCGCGACCGGCTTGGACTGCCTGTAAGCCCCTGACTTGGTGGGGATAATGGAGCCGAGATCAATGCCGCGCTGCGCCGCTTCCTTTTCCATTTCCCGAATGAACTGGGAGCGCTCCTCGCTTTCCTTGGAAGCGATTGCCCGCGGCAACTCCGCCATCAGCGCCTTCATTTCCGCCAGAGAGAGGGAATCTATGCTCACCTTTGCCATTGTTTCTCCACCTTGCCCTTGTCGGGGCTTCTCCTGATCACATGCCCGGTCACTGCTGAATAGCATTGACGAGCGCCCTTTTCCGTCATTTTCGGAAAACCCATCGAATGATTACCACGATTCGTCGCGGCCAGATCAAATTGTGCGCGCCGTCCTAAATCATCCGTAAATCGATGCATCGAGTCGACGACAGTGGACCACTGCCCGTTCCAGACATGCGGATTACAGAATATCATCTGAGCGATATCTGACGTCATGACTTCTTCGACACGATCCCGCGATCAGTTCCTGCCGCCAGAGCCGGGGGTTTCAGGGAATGGAGCATCCGACGCGCGGCACGCGGCGGGCGCATCGGCAGGGAAAGGTGCCTATGCACCCGCCAGTCATTCCAATTAGCGCACCGAGCGCTCGTTGCAAAGACCCCAAATCGAATTATCGTCAGCCCCCCCTGCGGGACGGCCTGAACCGGGGGTGACCGGATAACGCCGGACACAAGGCTCGTCATCAGTGCCTTACCGGCGTCCTTAACGTCCGGCTCAAATAAGCTCCGTGGCATCCTGGCAATAGCCCAAGCTCGTTCGGCGATTGCGGCACCCGCTTGGCCGACCACTCTCGACTTCAACGTTGGAGCAAAACGGATTTCACTGCCGTGCGTGTTATCACAGACCCGAGAGATACTCGATCAGTTCGGCACGCCTGCTTGATGACAATTCCATGTAGCGGGACCGGCTTTGTGCTCCCTCGCCACCATGCCAGAGAACGGCCTCCTCGATCGAGCGCGCCCGACCATCGTGCAGCAGCCGGGCGTCCCGATCGCCCGCCACCCGACGCGAGAGGCCGGCGAGCGGCGCGGTCCGCCACTCACCCGGGCGAGGCGCGTCATCTGTCGGCCCGCCGGTGCCGTTGGCCGGCGCCAATTCCGCGAGTCCCTCACCCATGTCGTGAAGCAGGAGGTCGGAATAGATCACGATTTCCGGCATGTCGAGAACCTCCGCGTCGCCATCGGACTCGAGTTTGGGTACGTGGCAACGCGCGCATCCGATTTCCGCGAAGGTTTTTGCGCCCGCTTCGTTTACCGGAGGCTCCGCCGCGCTTCTCACAGGCTCCAAGCGCGCCAGCGCCCGCAGATAGTCGGCGATCAGGACTACCAGCCCGTCACTGACTTCGTGACCACCGGTTTCGGGACGCCCGTCGCGCACTGCTCGGCATGCCAACTGCAAATGCGTGCAATCGCCCGCCGGATCGGGTCTGTAGCTGCTGGACAAACCCATGTCGAGGCTGAGCGCGTCGGCGGTCTGATGCTCGAGGCTGGCCATGTCGGATTTCCATCCGAAGCGTCCGGCAACCCGCTCACCGTCGTCGCCGTTCACCCAGCGGACGCGCCCTGAAATCCCGTCCCCGTCCGCATCCCCTGGATCGGCGAGCCGGGCGATGGCCGTCTCGCTCACCAATTCGATCAAACCAATTCCGTCGAGTTCGCGGGGCATCCGCAGTGACGCCGGTGCCACGCCATCGACGGGCGGTTCAGCCGACGCGATCCGGGCGACCGGCCGTCGGAGCGTGACGCTCATGGTGGTTCCAATTGCGACGGGCACTGTTTCGTATGACAGCAGAAGGCGGCCCTCGGGTTCCAAGCCCGCGATCGCCCGGGTCTGGAACTGCCGGCCGAGAACCGGATGCGGCCCGCCACCGGGCGCACCCGAGGAGAGCCGCAGTGCGGGCTCGGCCTCGATCGAGGAATTGTGGCAAGCCGCGCAGGAGCCCTCGTTGTAGAGCGGCCCCAGGCCATCGGCGTTCGGATCACGTCCGGGCGCCGCCACCCATTCCTGCTCGAAAACGACACGGCCGAGCCGCGCGCGCTCGATCCGCACGGGATCGAGCCAGGGCCAGAAGGACGGCCCGTCACCACCCGAAACCTCTTCCGGAAGAGCAAGGCCGACAGCTGAAACAAGCGCGAGAATGACCGGGGCAAGCCGGCGGATCGATCCTGGACCCACCGGCGCACATCGCGGTCGCGCGCCAGCGGTGCCGCTTTGCTCGCTTTGGCGCGTCATTTGCAAAGACCTCGGCAACCAGTTTTTGCGGGGCCATGACATGAACGATCTCGTCTATGCGTACGGCATCATCCGCGAGGAATTCGCCTCGATCCCTCACGATCACTGGCTGCTTCTCGGCGTGATCACGGCGGTCGGAATGCTCATCGGGTCGGTGCAGCACGCTCGCCATGCGGCGAACCGGCGCAAGGTCGAGGATGGTGCGCGGTACAATCTGATCCTGCGCAACTAGCATTGCGATCGGCGGCGACACGCACCACCACATCGTGTGACCGTGCTCGCGAACCTCGCGCAGCGTCAAACGTCGAACGCGACCCCCACCTTCGGAACGACCACATTTTTGCCCGTCATCTCCTTGACGAAAGCGTCCGCCGTCCGATCGATGATCGGGAACGTCCCGTAGTGGCAGGGCACGACGGTCGAAAAGGAAAAGTAGGTCTTGCACGCATAGGCGGCCGCCTTGGCCCCCATGGTGAAGCGATCGCCGATCGGCACCAGCCCCACCCGCGGCCGGTAGAGCGCCTCGACGATGGCAAAGTCAGCCGTGACGGCCGTATCCCCCATGTGATAGACGACCGGCCCCTCGCGCGGCGTGACGACGAGCCCGGCCGCGACACCGAGATACTGGTTGCGCCCGTCGACCGCCGTGCTCGATGAATGCACCGCGTTGGTCATGGCGACACGGAACGACCCGAGGTCGATTTCGCCGCCCGGGTTCATCATCTCGACCTTTTCGACACCCTGGCCCATGAGGTGCAGTGCCAGTTCGTAGTTCGCCACGACCGTCGCCCCTGTCCGCTTGGCGATGGCGACCGTATCGCCGACGTGATCGTCATGGCCATGCGTCAGGAGGACATGGGTCACCCCGGCGCTGGCGGCCTCGCTCGCGACTCCCGCGGCCTCGGCGGTCGGGTTTCCCGTCAGGAACGGATCGATCAGCAGGCGATCGTCCGCGGTCTCCAGCTTGAAACAGGAATGCCCATACCAGGTGATCCGCATGTCGCCCGTCCTCCACGAAAAACTCGACCCCGAGCGCCCCGGGGCGCGCCGCTTCAATCGCCGCGACTATAGCGGTCCGCCCCGCGATCTCAATCCCGCCAGCCTCGTAGCGGGTGCCCCGCGCCCGTTGACCGGACAGGCGGCACCAACTAACACGCGCCATGGCCCATGATCCGACGCTCGCCCCCGAGGCGTTCCTTGCCGCCCTTCCCGACGGGCGGCCCCTGCTCGGGCTCGACCTTGGTAGCCGCACCATCGGGCTGGCACTTTCCGATATCCGCCGCACCATCGCCTCGCCGCTCGAAACCATCATACGCACGCGGTTTGCCGCCGACGCTTCGGCGCTCGAGACCGTCGTTGCCCGCCACGACATCGCCGGCCTCGTGATCGGCCTGCCGCTCAACATGGACGGCAGCGAGGGGCCGCGCGTCCAATCGACCCGCGCATTCACCCGCAATATCGCCCCCCGCATCCCGCTGCCGATGCTGCTCTGGGACGAGCGTCTATCGACCGCGGCGGTCGAGCGCACGCTCATCGCGGCCGACCGCAGCCGGCGGCGGCGCGCCGAACTGGTCGACAAGCTGGCGGCCGCCTATATCCTCCAGGCCGCCCTCGACCGCCTCTCCAATCTCGCCGCCCGGCCTGACGGGCAATAGCGATCCGGACGCCCGGAGCCAACCCGGACCGCCCAGCGCATTCGCCTCCAGCCGCTCCATTGGCATCGATGGAGACCGTGTCGTTCACGGCACATTCAGCTCCCGATCGCAATAAGTCTCCGCATGCCGCCAATGCGGACTTGCGGAATACAGCCGTTTGCGATATGCAGCCGGCCCGATCAACCGACGAACCAAGGAAGGCATGAGACACGAATGAGCAACCAGCCAGTCACTATGACGGTCGGCTGCCGCGTGCCTGCTTTCCGGAGCTGGCGCGGCAAGCGCTGAGTTCCCCGATCCGGGCCCAGGGCGGCAATGGCCGCCCGCCGTCCGGCACGCGTTCGAACGGCCAGCCACGGCAACCGACCATCCATTCGAGCTGATCGACCACGCACGGATTTTATTCGTCGTGCTGTCGATCTTTTCAATCCCGATGCGCCTGCTGTCCTGCCTCCGTCCGGAGGCAGTGCGACCGTTCGCGCGCCAATGGAGGACGGACCGATGGGCTCTGTCACCGAAATGAACGAGGCACGCGGGCTGCCGCAGCCCGTCGTCGATGTCGTCCGCCGCTGCCGTCGGACCTATCGGCGGCGACTGCTGGCGTTCGCCGGAACCTCATCGCGTCGTGCCGACCTCGTCGTTGCATGCCCGGCCGCGGCCATCGCGCTCGTCGACGGTTCGACGAGGGCCGATGCCCGTGCCGCCGCCATCACCCGCCTCGAGCAGGGAGCCCCTCTCAAGACGGTGATGGATCAGCTCGGACTGCCGTTCTGGTACCGGCGCATTCCGCCCGAGGCGATCCTGCGCGCGCCGATGCCTTCCTCGCTGAGCGAGGAGGGAAATCGGACGGTTGCCGGGCGGCTGCCGGCGGACCCGGTCGCTGCCGGGAGCTGGCTCGCGCACATCTGGCAGGCGGAAGCCTGGAGCCACGAGCGCTTCGCGCTCTGGGTCTCGGGGCTGGCCGTCGACTGGAGCAGGGTGAGACCCGAGCGGGCGGTCGATCTTCGCCCGCTCGCCGCCTTCGCCTGGTTCAGCGGTCAGTTGGACCTCGAGGGCGGGCGGATGGTCGTGCGCACCTGGCACGACCGCCTCGGCCTTGCCAAGGCGGCCGACAACGCCGCGGCGTGGCTGCGTCTGGTGCATGCCGCGACGCAGCGCCGGGCCTACTCGCGCGACGACACCTGGCTGCGTCCGGGTCGGCTCAAGGGGCACACCTTCGTGCCTCTTCTGTCGTCCGAGGCGCTCGACGAAGAGGGTCGTGTCCTCAACCACTGCGCCGACACCTATGTCGGAACGGTGGAGCAGGGCCGTGCCCGCCTCTTCAGCATCCGGCGCGGTGAAAGCCGTGTCGCGACGCTGGAGATCCAGCCGCATCCGAACCACCCGGGTCGCCCGATCGTGGTTCAGCTGCGGGGACGCGACAACGCCGAGGTGCCGGACGACATCTGGCGTCTGGTGTTCCTCTGGCTCGCCAAGCAACGCAGCTACGACCTTCCGGTCCAGCAGCAGCAGGCGGGTCCGATGACGCCGGACGAGGCCCGGTGGGAGCGGCTCTTTCGACCCTACCTCCTGAGCGTAGGCGAGGACGAGCTGATCGCGATGCGACCGACTGCAACGACGCTGACGAGGCTCCATGCGTGCCTCGACCGACTGGAGCGTCTCGCCCGGTGAGAGCGGGCGGGGCGCTCCCGTTTGTTACCGGGGCGAGCCCGCGCCAGCGGCCCCCGTGCAACCGGTATTGGTTCCTTCAGGCGCGGACGCGATCGTTCCGAGGATCATAGAGGCACTCCGGGGCAACGCTTGCGGGAACGCGTTCCCCCAGCACCTCGACGGAGAGCTTCGTGCCGAGTTCCGCGTGCTCCGGGTCCACATAGCCGAATGCGATATTCATCCCTGTCCGGTGGCCCCAGCCCGCCGACGTCACGCTGCCGACGACCTGCCCGTCTGCGAGGATCGAATCCCCGCCATGAGCCGGGGCGACGTCGCTGTCGAGTGTGAGGACGATGAATTTCCGGCGTGGCGGCCTGCCCTTGCGTTCGGCGAGGGCATCGCGCCCCTCGAACCCACCCTTCTCGAGCCGCACGAAGCGCGAGAGCCCCGCCTCGAAGGGATCGAATTCATCGAAAATGTCCGCCTTCCAGTGCCGATAGCCCTTTTCGAGGCGCATCGATTCGGCGGCATAGAGGCCGAAGTGGCGCAGCCCGAGGGGCTTTCCGGAGTCCTCGATCAGACGGTGCACGCCGATCGCACTCTCGAGGGGCACGTGGAGTTCGAAGGCGAGTTCGCCGGAATAGGAGACGCTCATGACGACGACGCGGTGTGGGCCGATCAGGACCTCACGCACGCCAAGCCAGGGGAACGCCGCCTTCGACCAGTCGGTGCGCGGGGAGACCGATTGCAGCAACTCGCGTGATCTCGGGCCGGCAACGACGAGGATCGTGTGCGTTGCCGTCAGATTCGCGAGCCGGACACCCGAGGCCGGGAGGCGCTTGCTCAACCAATCCCTGTCGTGCCATTCGGCAGCGGCGGCCGAGCCGAGCCAGAAGCGATCGGCGGCGATCCGCGCAACGGTCACTTCGCTCAGCAAGTGGCCGCACGGCGTCACCGAATAGGTGAGCGCGACTTTCCCCTCCTTCGGCAGCGGGCTCGTATAGAGGCCGTCGAGCCAGCCGGCCGCGCCTTCTCCCGCCACCTCAAAGCGCGTGAAGCCATCGACTTCCATCACGCCGACCGCGTCCCGAACAGCGGCGACCTCGTTCGCGACGACGGCCCGGGTCGGCGTGAAACGGAAGGAATGTTCGTCGACGAAGTCCGGCGACGGCGCAAAGAACAGCGCACGCTCCCAGCCGTTGACCGTGCCGAACACGGCGCCGCGCGCCTCGAGCAGCGGCGTCAGGGGCGTCACCTTCGCGGGCCGCCCGGCCGGACGATATTCATGCGGCATGTGGAAGCGAAATTCGTTGCGGTAGTCCTCGATGGCCTTCAGCGCCGTGTACTCGGTGGTGCAGTGGGAGGTGAACCGGCGCGGATCGAGGCACCAGGTGTCGTAGCAGGCCTTGCCGTGCACGATCTGCTGGGCGAGCAGCCAGCCGTGGCCACCGCCTTCGCCGATGCCGGCCCGTAGGCCGATGATGCACCAGGCGTTGCGCCTCTCGGGAATACGTCCGACCAGCGGCAGTCCGTCGGGCGAGTAGGTGATCGGGCCGTTGATGATGGTGTGGATGCCGGCCTCGGAAAGGCAGGGTAGCCGGCGCATGGCGCCCTCGAGCAGGTCCATCACCCGGTCGGGATCGCTCGGACAGAGGGCGGAGGTGAAATGGGGGTCGATGCCGTCGAGGCCCCAGGTCTTGCAACCCTGCTCATAGAAGCCGACCAGCAGACCGTGCTTTTCCTGTCGGCTGTAGAAGTCGTCGGTCGGACAGCGAATCAACGGCACCCGGTGACCGAGCGCGGCGATTTCCGCGATCGGCTCGGTGAGGAAATACTGGTGCTCCATGGAGACGACAGGGTGCGAGACGCCCATCATGGCGCCAACCTCGTTCACCCGGTAGCCGCACGCATTGACCACATGTTCGGCGACGATGTCGCCGCGGGGGGTCGTCACGATCCATTCCCCGTTCGCCTTCTGCGCGAGCCCCGTCACGGGTGTCTGGCGATGGACCTCGGCGCCGGCGGCGCGGGCGCGCCGCACGAGGGCCTGGCAGAGCCCCGCCGGATCGATGTCGCCGTCGAGCGGGTCCCAGAGCGCGCCCGCGAGGTTGTCGGTGGCGATGAGCGGATGGCGGCGCCGGCACTCGGCGGCATCGATGACCTCGAATTCGACCCCCATGCCCTTGGCCATCGAGACGAAATGCCGGTAGCCGTCGAGATGTGCCGTGGTGGACGCGAGGCGAATGCCGCCATCGCCGTGGTGGTAGGTGATCGGGTGCTCCGGGTCCGCCGCCAACTCCATGTAGAGACGGATCGAATGGGACTTGAGGCCGACCATCGTCTGGACCGCGCCGAAGTTCGTCACTTGCGCCGCAGAATGCCAAGTGGTGCCGGATGTCAATTCGTCACGCTCCAGGAGCATGACATCGCTCCAACCCTCCCGCGTCAGGTGGTAGAGCGTGCTGCACCCGGCGATGCCGCCGCCGATGACGACGACGCGGGTCTGGGATTTCACGGCCGGCACTCCTGGGGATACCGCGAGGGGCTCCTCGCGCTCCGGCCAGTCGTAACGGGCGCCGCCACCGGCCGGCAAGGCCCAGCTGCTGGAAAGCGCGACCGGTCGCCTTGGCGCTCCCACCATGCTAACGCCTCACGATGGTCCGTCGATCGAAACCCAGCCCCCCGAACCGCTCGCGCCAGGACATACCAGCGCTGCTGGCTGCCGGCCTTGCCCACCACCGTGCCCGCCGGCTCGCGGAGGCCGAGCGCTGCTACCAGCGCGTGCTGCGCGCCGATCCGAGCAACGCCGATGCGCTCAATCTCCTCGGGGCGCTCGCCGGTGAGGCGCAGCAAATGCAAGCGTCGATCGATTTCCTCGAGCGCGCCCTGCGCGCCCGACCTTCGGACCCCGAGATCCGGAACAATCTCGGCCAGAGCTATCTCCGGCACGAGCGCCCGCTCGAGGCGCTCGCGCACTTCGAGGCGGCCGCCACCGCCATGCCGCAGGCAACGCTTCCCGCCCTCAACCGCGCCCGTGCGCTACGTGCCCTCGGGCGCGCCGACGACGCACTCGCGGCATTCCAAGCCATCTCTGTCCGCGATCCCTCCAGCCTTGCAGCCCGGATCGGGGCTGCGGACACCTTGCTCGACCTAGGTAGGATCGACGAGGCTGTCGCCGCCTATCGCGCCGTGATCGCAGCCGACCAAACGGCCGTCGATGCCCATGCCGGCCTCGCCGTTGCCCAGCGTTTCGCGCCCGGCGATCCCGAACCGGCCGCCATGGCCGCGCTCCTCGAGACGGGTGGCCTTGCCCCCACCGAGAGGCGCACGATCCACCTCGCGCTCGCCAAGGCTTTCGACGACCTCGCAGATCCCGACACCGCCTTCGCCCATGCGAGCGCCGCCAAGCGGGCGGTGCCGCGACAATTCGATCAACTCGCCTATTCGCGGTTCGTCGATGCTCAAATCGCCCGCTTCGGACCCGACGTGTTCGCCGGCCGGACCGCCCGGGGCCACTCCTCGGACGCGCCCGTCTTCATCGTCGGTATGCCGCGATCGGGCACCACCTTGGTCGAGCAGATCGTCGCCAGTCACCCCGAAGGCGCCGGCGCGGGCGAGTTCACAGACCTGCAACGCATCGCGATCGACCTCTACACTCGCGCGGCCGCTGCCCGGACAGGCCCGGCCGCCGGCCCTTTCCAGCTACCGGGCCACGAATTGCGCCGCGCCGCCGGCACCTATCTCGCCGCGCTCTCCGCCCGCGCCAACGCGCCGGGCGCCACACGTCTCGCCGACAAGACCCCGCAGAACTTCGAGCACCTGGGCCTCGTCGCTCTGCTCTTTCCGAATGCGCGGATCATCCACTGCCGGCGCGATGCCCGCGACACGTGCCTTTCGATCTACATGCACGCCTTTCGCGACAGCCACGCCTACGGCGACGACCTCGTCGCGCTTGCCCGCTACTATCGCGACTACGAGCGGCTCATGGCCCACTGGCGCGCGGTGCTGCCGCTGGCGATCGTGGACGTGGACTACGCCGACCTCGTCGCCGAGCCGCAAGCCACGATCCGCACGTTGATCGCAGGGCTCGGCCTCGCCTGGCACGAGGGCTGCCTCGCCTTCCACGAGTCCCGGCGCGCGGTGACGACGCCCAGCCGTGCTCAGATCCGCCGGCCGGTCTATCGCTCGTCGCAGGGCCGCTGGCGCCGCTACGAGGCCCATCTCCAGCCGCTCCTCGAAGCACTGGAGAAGGACTGATCGGCTCCAGCCTACGCCAACGTGCTGTGTCTCGCCGGACGCTGTGCAAACAGAAATCTGCACGGCTGGCGATTGCAGACTTGCATGCGCATCGGCAGCTGGCATCGGATGTTCCCATGTGGAAACGATGATTCTCGGCGAGAGGTTCTCGGATGGCTGGTCGGTTCACTCTCTGCACGGTAGCAGCTGTCTCGGTTACGGCCCTCATGGCTAGCGGGGCTCCTGCCCGCGCAGGCAGCTACAATGACGGCCCCGCTCCGAGGTCGGTTTACGTCAGCGTATTCGGCGGCTGGTCGTCGCCTGAGGAGTACGAGCAGACAATACCGTTGCCCGTGCTCGGCAACTACGGTTTCGGCTTTGATGCCGACGACGGCTACATGCTCGGAATTGCCGTCGGGACGACGGTGATGCCGAACCTGCGCGCGGAACTCGAATATTCGGCTGGCTTCCACGATGCCGATCAGATTTTCGTCTCGATCGGAGGCTTGCAGGTCCCGATCCTCGGCTTCAGCGGCGACGTGACGGCTGAGACCATCCTGGTCAACCTCTGGTACGACTTCGATCTCGGGGGCGGGATTTCGCCTTATATCGGTGGTGGCATCGGCTGGGGCTCGGTCGAATTCGACAGCGCGGCTGTTCTCACGGCCAGTGATGATGACGGATTTGCCTACCAGCTCGGGGCCGGTGTCCGGATTGCGGCCACACCCTCGATCGATGTCGATCTCGGATACCGATACAAGACTGTGCAGGATTTGCATCTCCTGATCGGGGAAAGCACCGGGTTCGGCTCCGACGACTATGTTTCGCACAACGTGTTCGCCGGCATCAGCATCAAGCTCGATTAGTAGGGCTTTGCTGCCGGCAGGCGGGCTGCCGGCGTGCGGCGGGCAGTGGCCGCAGTCAAGCCGGCTGTTCGAGAAGTTCGACGAGCCCCACAGCGCGGAGAGTGCTTCGTGTGCGGCCCGCCGCCTCGTGCAGCATCGTGACCAAGTCCTCGGCGAGGCGCGAGCGCTGGCGCCGGCGAGAGCGCATGACGACGATCTCGAAGGCCGTTGCCGGAGTGAAACGGCGCCAGACCAGGCCGCGCTGCTCGTAGTCGAGGGCGGTGAGCGCATCGACGATGGCAACGCCGACGCCGCGCACGACCAGTTCGCAGGCGACCTGCGTCGTGAACGTGTCGACCCGCCGGCGAGGCTCGACGCCCGATCCCTCGAGCGCCATCTCGATCGCGAGCCGCCACTGATCGAAATTCGAGAGCGTGATGAGGGTGTGAGCGGAAAGGTCGGCCGGACCCACGACGCCGAGGCCGGCGAGCGGCTGGTCGGGGGGCATGACGCAGACCAGCGGCATTCGCATCAGCGGTTCCTGGTCCAATCCACCCGCTTCGGCGACGGCCAATCCTAGGCCGAGATCGACCTGACCGGCAGCAACCGCCTCGGCGATCCAGCTGGAGCTGCGGATCGGGAGCGCCAGGGACACGCCGGAGCGCCCGGAAAGGAACGGGGCGAGGATCTCGGGCAACCAGCGGCGGGCCAGCATGGGCATCGAAGCGACCGCGATCTCACCCGAGGGATGGTGCTTCAGGCCGGCCGCGAAGCGAGCGAGGTGGTCGAGGCCTTGGAAGGTTCGCTCGACCTGCGAATAGAAGGCGCTCGCCTCGTCGGTCGCCAGCAGGCGATTGCCGGTTCGCTCGAAGAGCGTCACGCCGACCGCCCTTTCGAGGGCCTTGAGATGCTTGCTCGCCGAGGGCTGGGAAATGCGCAGGCGCTCGCTCGCTCCGGTCACGGAGCCGGTCTCCATGACCGCCTTGAACACCTCGATCTGTCGAACATTCATGCACCGCCCCGAAGTGTGTCGAACCGAAATCTCAGCATAGCTTATTTTGATGGTAGTCCGAAGGGATTGTATTTGCAGCTATGGTATCCAGTCGCCATGCTGATGACCGGTTGCGCGAGGATGGATGGCAACATGGCGCAGGGCAACGACGAGCACGCGGCGAGCGGCAGCAAGAACGCCGACCCTTGGCGGATGTTGCCGACCGGTGTCGAGGTCTATCGCGAGCGGCTGGCACGCATCCATGCCGATCTCGAGGAGCGCGGCCTTGCCGGCGCGCTGATCTTCGACCCGGAAAACCTCTTCTGGCTCACCGGCTATCAGACCATCGGCTATTTCACCTTCCATGCGACGTACGTCGGTGTGGGCCAACCGCCGGTCATCATCGCGCGGGTCGTCAATCGCGATCTCGCGCTTGCCCATCCGACCATCGCGGACTTCGTTGCCATCGCCGATACGGACGATCCGGTCGGCGTGCTCGCGGGCTTTCTGGCAAAGGCGGCCGGCGGGCGAACCGTCGGCGTCGAAACGCGGGCGCGACACCTCTCGGTCGCGGAGTTTCGTCAACTCGAGGCCGCCGTGCCCGGTCGCCTGGTGGATTGGGGCGGGGTGATCGAGGCGGGTCGCCGCGTCAAGAGCGCGAGCGAGATCGCAAGCATGCGCCGTGCCGCGCGGGCCGCGGAGGCCGGACTCGAGGCCGCGATCGAGGCGGTGGCGCCGGGGCGGACGGAAAACGATCTGGCGGCGGCGATGCTCGGCGCCAGCATTCGCGCGGGGGGAGAATATCTCGGGCACCCGCCGCTGGTCGTCGCCGGGCGAACCACCGCGCTCTGTTTCGCGATGTGGCGGCGGCGCGAAATCCGCCGCGGCGATGTCGTGCTTCTCGAATCCGCAGGTTGCGTCGACCGCCTGCACGCGATGCTGTCGCGGCCGGTCGTCGTCGGCAAGCCGACCGGCGAGCAGCAGGAAGCCGCCGACGCGTTGCAAGGCGTGCTCGAGGCAGCGATCGGGGCGATCCGGCCCGGCCTCACGGCGGGCGAAGTCGACCGGCGCTGCCGAACCGTTGTCGAGGACAAGGGGCTCGGGCGCTTTTTCCGCCACCGCTCCGCCTATGGCATCGGGATAGGCTTTCCGCCGAACTGGTCCGAAGGCCACATCTACGCCATCCGCCCGGACGATCCGCTGGTCCTCGAGCCGAACATGACGTTCCACGTCATTCCGACGCTCTTCAAGGAGGAATTCGGCATGTGCTTCAGCGACAGCGTCCGCGTGACGGAAACGGGATGCGAATTACTGACGAATTTCCCCCGCCGGCTGTTCACGGTCGAGCCCTGAACGATCGGCCGCACATCGTGTCGAACGCATACCAGAGGAGTTGAACATGAGGAATGCCATGCCGAGCCGCCGCCAAGTGCTGCAACTCGCAGCGATCGGAGCTTCGAGCGCCATCCTGCTGCCGCGCGGCGCGCTGGCGGCAACGACCTGGGACATGCCGTCGGCGTATGCCGCCGGGAATTTCATTTCCAAGTCCTACGCCGCGTTCGCCGAGGACGTCAAAGCGCGCACGGCAGGTGAACTCGCGATCACCGTGCATCCGGGCGGCTCGCTGTACGGCGGCGCGGAAATCATGCGCGCGGTGCGTGAGGGGCAGGTGGCGATCGGGGCACGCTTCCTGGCAGCGCACTCCGCGGAGGATCCGATCCTCGGGCTCGACACCGTCCCGTTCCTGGCGACCGACCGTGCTCAGGCGCGCAAGCTCTATGATGCGTCCAAGTCGCATATCGACGAGGCCCTCGCCAAGCGTGGCCTCAAACTGCTCTATGCCCCGATCTGGCCGCCACAGGGATTGTTTTCCAAGAAGCCGATCAATTCCGTCGCGGACATGAAAGGTGTCAAATTCAGAGCTTATGACGCCTCGACCACGCGACTCGCCGAACTGATGGGGGCCGTGCCGACCAAGACCGAGGCGAGCGAGATCGCGCAGGCCTTCTCCACCGGGATCGCGGAATCGATGATGGCGTCTGGAGCAATCGGGGTATTCCAGAAGATCTGGGACTATGTGGATCACTTCTATCTGGTGAATGCCTGGCTGCCGAAGTCGGGCGTGATCGTCAACACCAAAGCCTGGGAAGGCCTCGGTTCCAACGTGCAGTCGGCGGTCATCGAGGCAGCCGCGGCCGCGGAGGCGGCGGTGTGGAACGAGATGGAGGTACAGAACGAGGGATACATAAAGACGATGCGCGAGAACGGCATGAAGGTCGAGGCGCCCTCCGCGGAACTCGCTTCCGGCCTCGCGGCGATCGGCGAAAAGATGACCGAGGAGTGGGCCGCAAGTGCCGGCGAAACGGGCAAGGCGGTCATCGCAGCCTACCGCGCTGGCTGAGACGGAGAGTGCTCCAATGGGGACGGCGGCGTGCATCGACCGGGCTCTGAACCGGCTCTACCTTGCCGCCGGCTTCTTGGCGGCGGGCGCGATCGTGTTTCTCGCACTGCTGGTCGCAGCGAGTGTTGCCGCCCGCTTCCTCGGGATCTACGTCGGCGGCCTCACGGAGGGGGCCGGCTATGCTACCGCTGCGGCCGGCAGCCTGGGCTTGGCGTGGTCGCTCGGCACGGGCGGCCACATTCGCGTCGATCTCGCACTCAATGCGCTCTCCGACGCGCCGCGTCGCCGGCTCGATCAGTTCGCCTTCCTCGTCACGGCGGGCACGATGTGCTTTGCCGCCTGGTATCTGGCGCGGATGGTGGCGATCTCCTGGGACTACGGTGATCTGAGCGTCGGATCGGATCGGCTGCCGATTTGGCTTCCACAGCTGCCGGTGGCGCTCGGATTCGTCATCTTCGCGGTCGCGCTCGTGCACGGAGCGCTCAAATACCTCGTCCGGGGCAGCAACCCGATCGCGGACGAGGGGCCGGACCTGCTCGCGGCAGACGACCGCAGTCCGGTTCAGGGACGTTGAGCATGGAGCCCACGATCACCGTGCTCCTGCTCATCGGCGCGCTCTTCCTGGTGCTCACCTCGGGCGTCTGGATCGGCGCGGCGCTGATCCTCGTCGGGGCGTTGGCCATGTCCCTCGTCACGAACAGGCCGGTCGGGCCGGCGATGGCGACCGCCATCTGGTCGCAGATTTCGCTCTGGGGCCTCGCCTCGCTGCCGCTCTTCATCTGGATGGGAGAGATACTCTACAGAACCCGACTTTCGCAGAGCCTGTTCAATGGCCTCTCCCCCCTCCTGCGACGCCTGCCGGGCGGCCTCCTGCACGTCAACGTCGCCGGCTGCACAGCCTTCTCGGCGATCTCGGGCTCCTCGGCCGCAACGCTGCTGACCGTCGGCAAGATCACGATGCCGGAGTTGCGGCGGCGCGGCTATCCGGATGCCATGGTGGCGGGCACGCTGGCAGGCGCCGGAACGCTCGGGCTCCTCATTCCGCCGTCCATCACGATGATCATCTACGGCATCATGGTGCAGGAATCGATCGCGCGGCTGTTCATGGCCGGGCTCGTGCCGGGCCTCATGCTGGCCGGGCTCTTCCTCGCCTACAACATCGCCTGGGGATTGTTTTCCGCTGAAGGGCGTGCGATGCGCGAACCCCCGGCCACTTGGCGAGAGAAGCTCGCGGGACTAGGCGAGCTGTTGCCGATCGTGGCGCTGATCGGGTGCGTCATCGGCTCGATCTCCTTCGGAGTTGCATCGCCGACGGAAGCGGCTGTGATCGGGGTTGCCGGTGCCCTCGCGCTCTCGGGTCTGCAGGGATCGCTCGACCGCCATTCCCTCGCCAGTTCGCTGATGGGGACCGTGCGCACGACCTCGATGATCACGCTTCTTCTCGCCGGCTCGGCGTTCCTCACGCTGGCGATGGGCTTCACCGGACTGCCGCGACAGCTCGCGGCCTGGATCGCCGGATACGAACTGACGGCGACACAGCTCATCCTGGCGCTGCTCATCTTCTACATGGTTCTCGGTTGCTTCCTCGACGGCATCTCGATGATCGTGCTGACCATCGCGGTCGTCGAACCGCTCGTGCGGGCAGCCGGTATAGACATGATATGGTTCGGGATTTTCGTCGTCATCGTCGGGGAAATGGCATTGATCACACCGCCGATCGGGTTCAACCTCTTCCTCGTGCAGGGGCTAACTGGGCGCGACATGGGCTTCATCGCGTCGGCCGCACTGCCGATGTTCGCGATCATGGCGGTCGCCGTGCTGCTCATCATCGCATTTCCCGAGATCGTGCTCTGGCTGCCTTCGGTGATGACGGCGCGGAATTGAGGGGAAAATCGAGATGGTGATGGAGCGGTTACACATCGATCCGGGATCGGTCGATCTCGACCGGGGTCCCTATCCGCGGGCGCGCATCGGCTTCGTCTGCGTGGCCAATGCGGGCCTGACCGAAGGTGACATGATGCGCATGCGACCGGAAGGTGTCGGCCTCAGCTTCACCCACCTGCCGATGGGCACACAGTGCACGGTCGAAAATCTCGCCGGAATGGAGCAGGATCTCGAGCGCACGCTCGCCGGGTTCATGCCGGGCCGCAACGACGTCGACGTCCTTTGTTACAACTGTACGGCGGGAAGCTTCATAATCGGCGAGGAGGTCATTCGTTCCAAGCTGGAGGCAGGGCGCGCGGGGGTCCGTGGCACGACGCTGCTGACGGGTGTCGTCGCGGCGTTGCGCCGCCTCGGCGTGCGCCGGCTCGCGCTCGGGACGGCCTACACCGCCGATATCGATGCCATGGAGTACGAATATTTCACCCGGGCCGGGTTCGAGGTGCCGGTCGTTGCCGGGCTCGGGCTCATGACCGACGTGGAGATGAACCTCGTGTCGCCTGGCTACCTGCGGCAATTCGCCATTTCCCTCGACCGGCCCGATGTCGATGCCGTATTCCTGAGTTGCGGTGCGCTGCGCTCGCTCGACATCATCGAGGAGGTCGAGAAGGTCATCGACAAACCGGTCATCGGATCGAACCAGGCGAGCTTCTGGCACTGCCTGCGGCTCGCCGGGATCGACGACGAGATTCCCGGCTTCGGACGATTGCTGCTGAAATGAGGATTGGCCGGTCATGAACGATGCGATCCGCCCGCTCACCTTCGGCCGCGATGGGGCCGTTTCGGCGGCGCACCCGAGCGCCGTCGAGGCGGGGCTCGCGGTGCTCGCGCGCGGCGGGAACGCCTGCGATGCCATGATCGCGGCACAGGCAGCGCTCGCCGTCGTCGCGCCGTCCTCGTGCGGTCTCGGCGGCGACCTGCTGGCGCTGGTGCGAACGCCCACCGGTGACGTCACCGCGATCAACGGCACCGGCCGTGCCGCGAGCGCACCGCGCTTTACAGACGTCGCGGACGACGGCCGGGCGGTGACCGTGCCGGGGCTCGTCGCGGGCTGGCAGGAGGCGAGCCGGCGCTTCGGAAGACTGGACCTCGGAGGGGCGCTGGAGCCGGCGATCGCGCTCGCCCGGCACGGTTGCGAACTGGCGCGCGATGTGACGCGCGCGGTGCGCGATCAGGAGGCACGATTGGCGCGTGGCGGAGCGGCGGACTGGAGCGTCGCGCGACAGGCGAGGAGTGGAATGAAACTCCCGCAACCGGAACTCGCCGACCTCCTCGCCGCGATCGCGCACGAGGGTGCAGATGCCTTCTATCGGGGCGCCATGGCCGAGGCCATCGCGGCGGCGGTGGCGCGCACGGGAGGGATGCTGACGGCCGACGATCTCGCCCGTCACGAGACGGCCGTGCTCGATCCGATCACCGTTCCATGGCGCGGCGGCCACGTGCACGTGCAGCCGCCGATGACACAGGGCGTGCTGCTCGCGATGTGCCTTGCCGCGCTCGAGCGGATGGATGTCGCGGGCGCCGCATCGCTCGATCACCTCTGCGTGGAACTGACGGAGGCGAGCTTTCAATTCCGCGACCGGGCGGCGGAGGGCGTGGCGCTGCTCGACGAGCGGCTGGACGTGGACCCGCAGAGGGCGATGCTGCGGGGGGGGCCACGCGCCTATCTCCATACGGCCGGCGTTGCGAGCGCCGACGCGGACGGCATGGTGTGCTCGTCGCTCATCAGCGTCTTCGACGATTTCGGCTCCGCGATCCTCGTGCCGGAGGGCGGCTTCACACTCAACAATCGTGCACAGGGCTTCACCGTCGCGCCGAACGCGCCGCGGCCGGGAGCGCGGCCCGTGCATACGCTGGCACCGGCGATGTGGGTCGAGGCGGGCCGGGTGACGGCGCTCGCGACACCAGGTGCGGACGGCCAGATCCAGACACTGCTCCAGATCCTTGCCCGTTCGGCCCACTCGGGGCTCGCGCTGGCGGATTCGATCGCGGCACCGCGCTGGCGCAGCGAGGGAGGAAGTCTCCTCGTCGAGCGAGATCATCCGGAAGTGGGCGGTCTTACCGCTGCCGGGCACCGTGTCGCCCTTCGCGAGAGCGGCGACATGTGCTTCGGGGGCGTGGTCGCGGCGGGTTACGAGAACAAGAACCCCTTTGCGACGTCGGACTGGCGACGGCAGGTGATGCACGGCGCGTGCTGAATGGCGCGCCCGACCCGCCGTCGTCGTCCCAGAGCGGCCGCGTCAAAGAGTGGCGGGAGCGACGGTCGACTCCAGAATCGTTGCCCGGCTCACTCGAGCGTCGAATGGCGCTTCGCTC
Organism: Hyphomicrobiales bacterium; assembly: GCA_016125495.1. NCBI lineage: Bacteria > Pseudomonadati > Pseudomonadota > Alphaproteobacteria > Hyphomicrobiales > Hyphomicrobiales bacterium. Next base: position 244,676 of record WGLQ01000008.1, read on the forward strand.
GGGCAGTGCCGCCGATCGCGCGACCGGCGCGGCACCCGAACACGTCCGAGGCTCATTGCTCGAAAAGGTCCGGCCGCAAGCGCCGCCAGTGGTCGAGAGCCTCGATCGGTGTTCGACCTTCGAGCGCGGATTGCGCCAGATCGAAGTTGTAGAGCCGGACGTAGCGTTGGATCGTGTTCTCCAATGCCTCACCGCTGCGAAAGTGGCGCCCCTGCAATACGTCCCCGATGCGGCCCTCGAAGCGTTCGGCGATGTCGCCGGCTTCGTCCAACCCCGTCTTGCCGAGCGGATCGGGGGTCTCGAACTCAGCGCAAAAACGGGCGAAGTCGCTCTGAGCCAGGGCGGAACGGCTTCCTGGACCGACACTCCGATCGTTACATTTTGCTCCACTCCGAGAGGTTGCTCGGGCGATGCGCATCGGCGCCGCTCGCTCGAGATCATGCAGGAAGCTGCGCGCATCGGCAGCGGTCAAAGCGGAATACAGGCGCACGAATGCCCACTTCGTGACACGGTCGACGGCAAACAGGAGATACCTTCGCCGGGGGCCGTCGGCCATTTGCGGCAGGCATTTCAGATCGATGTCGAGATGGCCGGGCACCTGGGCCCCGGCGGATTTTCTTCCAGGCTTCGATGCCGAGAGCTTCAAGGCGCGCAAGTTGCCGACCTTGTGCCTGCGCAGGCAACGATCGAGGCCCGAGCGCGAAACGTGCGGATTGAGGAATTCGCGAACCATGAACAATAGGTCGTCGAGCGGCACCAGCAGCGACGTTCGCAGGGCGACGACGACCATCTCCTGGGCAGGAGTGAGCGTCGTTTGCAGTCGGTGCGGCATTCGGCTTCGGTCATGAACGTTGTCGCGCTTTCGCCATTTCCAGACCGTCTGCTCGCTGATGCCGTAACGCTCGGCCAATACCCGGGCCGGCTCGGCGCTCGCTTGGATCGCGGCGCGAATTTTCGCCGTCGTCGTCGCCCGCTTGGTGAGTGTGATCGACATGCCTGCCCCCTTCGCAAACCCCGTGCAGGATCGATTTGGCCATTTGGAGCCGAATGTCGGGTGGGGCGAAGGGCCCATCCCGAATGAATGACCCACGACGACCCACGGCATTCGTTCCGCGGTCTCGAGCTGTAACCCGTCCCGGCGAGGCTTCGATCCGACCTCCGCCACTGCATGTCCCGGGCGAAGCCGACAGGACGAGGTTACGTTGTCATGCGTTTCCCTCCGCCAGCCGCGGCGTCTTGCTCACGCCGCATGTCGGCTCATTCTGCGCTTGCTCACCCCTCTCACCTGCAACGAGAGTTCGAAACGTGGCGGCTGGAGCGTGACCATCGGCTTGGGCATGCCCGGCTCGGCGTCGGTCGCTCGCTCGATGTCGAACGCGCTCGCGATCTCGAGTGCGAGAAGCTGCAACTCCATCACCGCCAACTGCATGCCGAAGCACGCCCTCGGACCGACACCGAACGGCACGAAGGCCGGGTTCGTGAAGTCCCTGTCCATGCGGAATTCCTCCGGGGCCTCCCAATGCTGGGGGCTGCGGTGGAAGAGCCAGGGGCTGATGATCAGCGTCGCGCCCGAAGGCAGCGTGGCCTGCCCGAGATCGATGTCCCTGACAGCCTGCCGGGAGAAGAACCATGAGGACGGCCAGAGCCGCAGGGTCTCTCGAACGAGGGCCAGGCTGACGGTGGCACGACCGATTTGACTGCCATCGATTTCACCTCCTTCATCGGTCAGCGAGGCCGCTTCACTGCGCAACGCCGAGAGCACCTGCGGGTGTTTCGCCATGAGAAAGAGGAGCCAGGCCGCCGCCGATCCGGTCGTGTGATGGCCGGCCAGGAGCAGCATCGTGATCTCGTCCCGGACCTCCGAGGCGGTCAGCTCGAGTTCCTGGAGCACCCGCATGGTCGCGCTCGCGCTCGAGCGCGCGCGAACCCGCTCGACCACCGTCTCGATCATGCCTCGGGCAACGGCCCGGCGCCGACGCTCCTCGGCGGCGGTCCACGGCGCCTTGATCGGAAGGGAAAAGAACGAGCTTGCGATATCGTCTTCGAGCAGATTGATGGCCTCGAGGAGGATTTGCTCGTCACCGCTGGTGAGGCTGCCTTCCCCGAAGAGGACCGTTGCAACCAGACGCAGTGCCAAGCCCGGACAGACCTCGCTCGGGGCGAACCGGTCCACTCCAGCAAGGGCTCCGGCCGTCGCTCTGATCGTGGCAGAGAGCGCCGGCACCGCGCCGATCATCGCTTGCCGGCCGAAGACCGAGTGCATGGCGGTTCGCCTGCGCGCATGCTCGGGACCGTTGAGCACCAGCATGCTGTCGCTGACGGCCGGCCGCAGCTTTTCGACGAGCGCACCCTTGACGAGGCCGTCGCCCTCCAGCCGCATGATCGGCTTGAGCTGCCCCGGGTCGGTCAGGATGAAAACGGGACTGAAGCCGAGATCGACACGGGCGAGAGGTCCGGGCCGGGCGCTCCCGCGCTCGAGCAGAAATCCCAGCGGGTCACGCTGAAACGGCAGCGCGTCGGAAAACGGGATCGACAGCATTGGCAACCTCCATTCGCTTGGCTCTCGCCATCAACTCGTCGAATCCGCGACTGACCTGATCGGTCATCGGGATCTCGCCCGCCACCGCCACGATCGGGCGACCATCGGTGGTGCTCCCGACGGTTTGCGGCGGTCCATAGCGGCGCGTGCGGATTCCCAGCGCGCGCAAGTGGCGTTCGTGCTGGACGTCGACGATGGCCACCAGCGCCGTCGCATGGCGGTCCAAGGCCAGCCGGAACATCGCCGCGTAGGTTTCAAAGGAGATCGGCCTGTCGAGCGCGTCGGGCCAAACACCGAACCGCGATATCTCGATCATGTCCGCTCGCCGCGGGTAGGCGCGGATCTGGGCCAATTGAGGAAAGACGACCGCGGCAAGATAGGGCTCCGTCGTCGGAATCGCCCGAAACGTTCCGCGGATGCGCTGCTCGTGTCGCACCGCACAATGGATCGCCGCCGGCGTGTCGAACTGATCGACTTCCCTCTTTCCCTCCACCTCGAGGTCCCAGCCGCACCGTTCGACGAACAGCTCGCGCCGGAAGCGCTGGATCTCGTAGACACCGATCGGGTCTG